>JBEBTQ010000013.1:0-21116 GCA_040393685.1 Advenella kashmirensis
AACAAGTCAGGAATGGTCACTAACATATCGATACTGCTCAGATACTGCTCAATTACTATCAATCAGGGCGATCATGCCCTGCATTTTCAGGCATCGCATCATACCGCAAGAGAACCGCAACCGGAAGACATTGAGATGATCGATAGCGCTGACAGTACTTCAATCGCTATATAACGCGGCACAGTCATTTCCGGTCTTCGGCTAGCGGTTTATCAAAGAGGACGCATCAAGTCAGAGCCGACGGTTGCCAGATGACATCGCTACTAATTTCTCCAAGCGCTTTACATCCGCAAAGCATCATCGCCATCTCCAGTTCCGTGCGCAGAATATGCAGGACATGCGCCACGCCCGGCGCACCCGCTGCAGCCAGACCGTGAATAATCGGCAGCCCAATCATCACTGCCGACGCCCCCAAAGCCAGTGCCTTGACGATATCCGTACCTCGTCGGATGCCGCCATCCACCAGGATGGGTACCCTGCCATCAACACTTCGCGCGACTGCTGGCAACGCCTCTACGGTTGCCGGCTGAGTGTCCAGTACCCGGCCACCATGATTGGAAACGATAATGCCTGCCACGCCAGCACTGATTGCATCCCGCGCATCGGCGGGATTCATGACGCCTTTCACCAACACCGGCAGGTGCGTGTTCGATACCAGCCATGCGATGTCATCCCAGGTGGGTAGCGTATTGACCATGTCACTGCCAAAGAGCGGACTCGTGCCGGGTATCGCATGAAACGCCGGTGTGACAGGCATCCCCGCCAGGTTGGCAGCGGTCACATCACCGGGCAGCGTAAATCCCGCGCGCTGTTCTGCATTACGCATTCCGGTGACGGGCGCATCGATGGTAACAACCAGGGCCCGATAGCCTGCCTGCTCTGCTCTGGTAATCAGCGCCTGAGTCGCGGTTTTGTCCGACTGAATATAAAGCTGAAACCAGAGCGGAGCGCGGGTTCCTGCAGCGACCGTTTCCAGTGAAATACTGGAGAACGTACTAAGCATCATGCCTGCGTGCATGGCCTCTGCCGCCAATGCCGTCGCCCTCTCTCCATCGGGATGAGCAAGGCGATGATAGGCAACGGGCGCGATAAAGATGGGATGCAGGTATGTCACCCCAAACAGTTCAAGTTGCGTATTCCCGCCTTTCATCGGCCTCATATTGCGGCTGAGCAACCGGATTGAATCCCAGGCCTCCCGATTCGCGCAGCGTGTCAGCTGATCGGCGGCCGCGCTATTGAGGTACGCCCAGCTCGCCGGATCGACGCGTTCTCTTGCGTAGCTTTCGTAGTCAGCAAGACTGGCGATTTGAGCAGGAATGGTGGTCAGAGGTGGCAAACGGGGTGAAGCAGATTGTGTCATGACAGTATCGAGGTTGGGTCAGTCGGCCCAGGCATAGCGTTGAATTGAGTCCGGATTATGCCGCGCCTGAACGCAGTATGTCGAGATGACATCATTCCTGCTATTATTCGACCGACTTTGTTTCTTGCTTTACACCGATGAGCGATTCGCCAAGTATTCTTATTGTCGACGACCATCAAAGTATACGCGATTCCCTGTCTACGTATTGAAGCAAATTCGGGTTTGAAGTCGACGTTGCTGAAAACGGCAGAGAAATGCGGGAACGACTGAATGCCCGTACATTCAGCCTCATTGTGCTCGATGTGATGCTGCCGGGAGAGAATGGGCTGTCATTATGCAGATACGTCTCTGAACATTTATCGACTCCGGTCATCATTCTGACCGCCGCCGGTGATGTTGCAGATCGTGTTGCGGGCCTGGAAATGGGTGCCGATGATTATGTTGTCAAACCCTTCGAGCCCCGGGAACTGGTCGCACGTATCCGCAGTGTGCTGCGACGCTGCCGGCCAGCAGCGATCTTTACCGGCCTGAATACATGCAATCACGCTCATGCATCCATTACGTTCAGCGGCTGGACATTGAATCTGACCACTCGTACCCTGAGCGATGCCAACGGTCAGGAAGTCAGCATCAGCACCGCCGAGTTTCATCTGCTGCAGGCGTTTGTCGACAACGCCAATCGCGTACTCAGCCGCGAACA
Source organism: Advenella kashmirensis (assembly GCA_040393685.1). Classification (GTDB taxonomy): domain Bacteria; phylum Pseudomonadota; class Gammaproteobacteria; order Burkholderiales; family Burkholderiaceae_B; genus Advenella; species Advenella kashmirensis_C. The sequence goes on from JBEBTQ010000013.1 coordinate 2,061, forward strand.
GTTACTCAATCTGACCCGAAAGCACGATTCCTTTACTTTCGATCGAAGCATCGACAGTCAGGTAAGCCGTCTGAGAAAAAAACTGGAAGCCGACCCGCGACGCCCGAAACTGATTAAAACGGTCAGAGGCGATGGCTATGTACTGGCCAGCATAACGATCCGAACCGCCTGATCAGGCCCGTTCCCCTCTTTGCACAATCTGCAACAATCTGACAAAGTCAGGCAATATTGGATGGTAATAATTCTCATTTGCAAACTCCTGTAATACAGGTATCCATCCGCTCGCTATCCTGGCGTGCAATACTTCGGAATGGTTGACGGATGGGTTTAATACTCATCACCACACTAGCATTTCGAGAAGTACTCATGTCCGAACACGTTGTACAGCCACAACCAGACAGTGGCCCAATCATGGGCAGCAGTCTGGCCATGGCTCTGGTTGCACCATCCCTTTTTCTTGGACCCGCCGCGATTGCCCACCCTGGACACGAAAACGCCAATATTCCAAAACTGGAACCCATTCACGTCCATGGCACTGTCAATAGTCCATACGATGTGCGGCAATCGGCTTCCAAAAAATTCACCACGGCGCTGGTGGATACGCCAAAATCTGTGCAGATCATTCCGCAGCAGGTCATCAGCGATCAGGCAGCCACGTCGCTCACCGAGGTCCTGCGCAACACGCCAGGCATTACCTTTGGTGCCGGCGAAGGCGGCAACCCACTGGGTGACCGGCCCTTTATTCGCGGCTATGATTCCCAGTCCAGCACCTACGTGGACAACATGCGCGATATCGCTTCCAGTTCACGCGAAGTATTCAATCTCGAACAGGTAGAGGTTGTTAAGGGATCTGCAAGCGCCATCGGTGGCCGCGGCAGTGCCGGCGGCAGTATCAATCTGGTCACCAAGACTGCAAAACTTGACAATTTCACAACAGGCTCACTTGGGATAGGCACGCACAATTACTATCGCGGCACTGTTGATGGAAACTGGCAGTTATCCGATACCTCAGCCTTCCGCCTTAATGGTATGGCGCACAAATCCAATGTTCCTGGCCGTGACGTTGTACGCTACAAGCGCTGGGGTATTGCACCTACGTTCAGCTTCGGCCTGGGTACACCAACCCGCGTAACGCTGGGTTATTATCATCTGTCTACCGATGACATTCCCGATGGCGGTATCCCCTATGAGTTCCCCAGAGGCGAGCTCAGCGGCCCCATCGATGTGGACCGACATAATTTTTACGGCCTGACCAGCGACTTCCGCAAAAACACATCAGACCAGGCAACGTTCAGCGTCGAACATGACTTCAACGACCGCGTTACCTTGCGCAATACCGCCCGTTATACCCAGTCTGACCAGCAATATGTCTGGACCCAGCCCGATGACTCCAAAGGGAACGTGGCAAACGGATTGGTTTGGCGCCGGGCAAATACGCGTGACAGCTCAGTCAAAACGTTCGCAAACCAGACCGAGCTCTTTGGCAAAGTCGAAACCGGTTCAGTTACCCATAACTTCAATGTTGGTGTTGAACTGTCCGTGGAAAAAGGTCGCAAGGATACGCTGGATATCGCGCGTGGCGTTGGTAACGGCCCCGCCAATGCCTGCAAAAACGGAGCTGGCAAGGCTTCCGCCTATAACTGCACGAGTCTGTACAACCCTGATCCACACGATCCCTGGGTGAACAAGGGCAGCGGCGAACCCTCAGGCAACCTGACAAAGTCAGAGAACGTAACGAAGTCCATTTATGCGTTTGACACCCTGGACTTCAATAAATGGCTGCAGGCTGGTCTGGGTATCCGACTGGACAACTACCTGACCAGATTCGTCAATACACCTTCCACCGGTTCCAAAACCATCCGGCGCCATGACACGCTGCTCAACTATCAGCTGGGTCTGGTTTTCAAACCAGCAGAAAACGGCAGTATTTACGTTTCCTATGCCACCTCTTCGAACCCTGCAAACGCCACGCTTGGCGAAGGTAGAGAAGAGCAATCACTCACACCGGGCAGAGGCAATGTAGGTCGTAACGCGGCCGATATGGCACCTGAAAAACACAAAACCTATGAACTGGGTACCAAATGGGAACTGTTCAATCAACAGTTGACCCTGAGTGCCGCGGTGTTCCGCACAGAAACCACCAATGCGCGTGTTGTAAAGGCCAATGGCGACTATGAAATGGCGGGTAAAAAGCGGGTTGACGGACTCGAACTGGGTGTGTCCGGCTCCATTACGCCAAAATGGCAGGTGTATGGCGGTTATACCCATCTGAAGAGCAACCTGAAGGATAACGGTGCGAGCGCTGCGGCGAACAATGGCAAGGCATTTCCGAATACGCCACGTGACAGCTTCAACCTGTGGTCTACCTATCAGCCAACACCCGACCTCACCCTGGGTGCGGGCGCTTTCTATGTGGGCAGCCAGTTCGGCGATGCTGCCAACAGGTTGAAGATTCCTTCCTACTGGCGTTTTGATGCCATGGCGGGTTACACGATCAACAAGAACCTTGGCGTTCAGTTGAATGTGTTTAACCTGACCAACAAGAAATACTACGACAAGGCCTACGCGTCGCATTATGCTACGCTGGCACCGGGTCGCAGCGCCGTTCTTAACCTGAATCTGTCTTACTGATCGCGAGAACACATGTCGATCGGCCCCGGGCTTTCCCGGGACGCCGATCTTTTTTTTGCAATGATGAGATGACAGGCATTTCCGTCACAGAGTTCAACTCGGCTGATGCGCAGACATTCGAACAGATCATCGGTGCGGGTGACAGCGAAGCCAAGGCACGCTGGTTGCGCACCGCTGCCGAGCATGGTGTTGTCGAAGCACAGGTCCATTACGCGCAAATGCTGCTTGATGGTCGGGGTGTCGAACCCAATCCGCCAGAGGCCTTTGAATGGTTCAGAAAGGCTGCCGGCCAGGGTCATGCCATGGCTCGAAATATGCTGGGGCGCTGCTATGAAAACGGGTGGGGTATTGAGCCTGATATGCTGCTGGCTACCTACTGGTTTCGCCTGGCTGCCAATTCAGGGCTTGACTGGGGAATGTACAACTACGCGACCTCGCTTGCCCTTGGTCGTGGCGTGGAAACCAACCATGATGAAGCCATGATGTGGCTGCAACAGGCGACAGCACTGGGCCACGTCAAATCATGGAATCTGCTTGGTGGGTTTTACGAAGACGGCTGGGCCTGCGAAGCGAACAGAGAAACCGCATTGGCGTGTTATCGCAGGGCCGCGGAAGGCGGCGACTTTCGTGGTCAGTTCAACGTAGGGCGGTTACTTGCCGAAGCTGAAGAACTTGATGAGGCTCTGACGTGGTTCCGAAAGGCGTACAACAATCCGTCTACTACTGACGCGTTCAGAAAAAAAATGAGGCACTTTCTCAAGGAAAGCCCTCATCGTGAATTAGGAAACCTGGGGCAGGAACTCCACCGCTCTGCATAGCATCGTTCTGGAACTCAACCTTCTGTGCCGTGCGTTTGCCGGCGTACTTCGCTTCCCGGCCGATGATACAGTGCGATTTCGGTTGCCATACCCATCAAAGACCACGCGAACCTTGATAACCAATCAGTCGGATCGCATATTGCCTTTCTTGACAACTTCGCCCAGGCGCTTGCGTTCGCTGGTTGCAAAATTGGTGAAGTCGGCTCGGCTACCGCTACCTGGTTCGATACTGCTTTTAGCCAGTGCATCGGTAACTTCCTTGGTCTGCAGTGCCTTGTTCACTGCATCATTCATCTTGTCCAGGACTTCATCAGGCGTACCGGTTGGCGCGTACAAGCCTGCCCAGTGACCGATCTGAATACCAGGAAAACCTGCCTCTTTGGTCGTCGGAATATCCGGCGCGCTTTTCATGCGTTTATCCAGCGTAGTTGCCAATGCTTTGAGTTTGCCCGATTGCACCAGCGGCAGCGTGACAATGCTGGCTTCCGAAGTCGCATCCACCTGCTTGCCCACCACTGCCGTGACACCCTCGGAGCCGCTCTTATAGGAGATCGGTTCTATCGGCAGGCCGGTGGCTTCTTTCATCATCACCGCCACAAAGTGCGGCGTGCTGCCGTTGCCGGCAGTTGAAAACGTAATTCTGTCTGTCTTGTTTCTGCGTGCATTTTCGACAAACGACTTCAGATCTTTCGCCGGATTGTCAGAGGTGGTCACGATAACTGATGGTGTCACCGACAGCAACGCGACGGGCGTCAATTCTTCATCCTTGTAGGGCTGGTCGGAACGGATCAGACTATTGGTCACCGTGCCGTTGCTGCCTACGAGATAGGTATAGCCGTCGGGTTTGGACCGCGCGACATGCGCCGAGCCCACGACGCCGCCGGCTCCGGCGCGATTTTCAACAATAACGCTTTGATTCAGTTCCTTGCCCACTGCCTTGGCGATAATGCGGGCCACCAGATCATTGGCTCCACCGGCAGTAAATGGTGCGACAAACGTGATCGGATGATCGGGCCAGTCGGCTGCATTGGCAGTAAAGGCCAGCGAGGCCAAAGTCAGACCAAGAGCGGCCTTGAAATATGTCTTCATGTGTGAGTCTCCTGTTTGTTGGCGGATGAGCCATCCCTCGCGGCGAACGACAAGGCTATGGGTCATAGGCTATGGGTCATAGGCTATGTATAAGCCTGCTGCTTGCGTGCGACGGTCAAATCCCCTGTTACGCTTGCAATAAAGTGAGGCCATGTCCGGCCCCTTGTCCTGGTTTCTGATCAGACCAGAGTGTCCGGGGAACCGGTACGGTTAAGTCCAATATAGGGAATCACACTGACTATTACCTGAAAACGACGACGATGGCATTTCAATAGTTATCCGCTTGGGGCGAATCCAGATCCCATATGTCGTCCAGGGTGTTCATGGCTGCGACGACTTCCGGATCTGCACTGCGTTCAGCGCGACACACAAAACTTAACTCGCAATCGAGCGATACCCGATCGGCAATCACCAGACCGCGTGTCTGCGCCTCGTGAATGGCAATCGAATCGCGGACCAGTGACAAACCCATACCGCTACGTACCAGATCCAGCATGGACGGCTCCTGATCGACCAACGCCACTCGCCGGGGCTCGATCCCTGTGATTGAGCCGGGACCAAATACCTGGCGTTGCAGTCGATGGTGCACACTGGTTGGCGGCGTGTCGAGCCATGCAAGCGTAGCCAACGCTTTCCAGTCTTTGCCCTTGACTTTTGGACCCCAGCCTGGCGGAGCCAGCACACGATAGGTGAATCGGGTCAATGGCTTGCACAATATCGAACTGTCCAGTGGCTCATTGGGCGGATTCAGATAAAACCCAACGTCCAGTTCTTCCGCGATAATCTGTTCCAGCACCGCTCCACTGATGTTGTGTTTCAGCGTGGTATCGACTTGAGGGTACGACTGGATCAGCCTAAGCAGAAATGCCCCCAGCCGCGTAAATTCCGGATCCAGAATGGTGCCGATACGCAGCTGTCCGTGCACCGTCTTGTGCAGGGCAGCAGCGGTGCTGGCAAACTCGTTCAGCGCAGCAAGCACCTTTTCCGCTAGCGGGATCAACGCTGTACCGTCTGCTGTCAGAACCATGCCCTGTGGCGTGCGGTGAAGCAGTTTGAGTCCGGTGATCTCGCTGAGGGTTTTGATCTGCAGGCTGATCGCCGGCTGACTTCGGTGCAGTTTTTCTGCCGCTCGCGTGACATTGCCCACTCGCCCTACTGTGGCGAATGCGCGCAGGGCCTGCAGATCGATCGGAGAATGAGAGGAATGGGCCATACCCCATTATTTATGATTCTTATCGAGGTTACAAGTATTTCTCATTGGATTCAACGATCTTTTGTTGGCAAACTTGGTTTCACTAAAAACAGCATAAATATTGCAAATATCGAAATCACATCTGTGAAAACTTAGGATGAAATCGAAAGTGCAAGTGAAATCAAGAACATGAGGAGCCAACATTGAGCGAGACAGCCAGTTTTGATTACATCATTATTGGTGCCGGGACTGCCGGTTGCCTGCTGGCAAACCGTCTGAGTGCGCGGCCGGATACGTCGGTCCTATTGATCGAGGCAGGGAGCAATGACAATTATCATTGGATCCATATTCCAGTCGGATATCTCCATTGCATAGGCAATCCACGTACAGACTGGATGTACAACACCATGCCCGAACCCGGCCTGAATGGCAGGTCGCTGCGTTACCCACGTGGCAAAACACTGGGCGGCAGCTCCAGCATCAATGGCATGATCTATATGCGTGGGCAGAAGCGTGATTACGACGCCTGGGCCAACAGCACAGGAGAGGCAGCCTGGTCCTGGGAACGCTGTCTGGAAGATTTCAAACGTCATGAAGATCACTATCGGCTGGATGGTGCAAAGGCGGGCAAGAACAAAGAAGTTGATCACGACTTTGCCCGATTTCATGGCAACGGCGGCGAATGGCGGGTAGAAAAGCAGCGATTACGCTGGGACATTCTGGATGCTTTCATGCAGGCCGCAGAGCAGGCTGGCATTGCGCGTACCGATGATTTCAATCAGGGAAACAACGAGGGCATAGGTTATTTCGAAGTAAATCAGAAAGCCGGATGGCGCTGGAATGCCGCGAAAGCCTTTCTGCGTCCCACATGCATGCGACGTTCGAATTTCACGCTTTGGTCGCAAACTCATGTACAGAAACTGGACTTACATGCTCTTGCGAACGGTAGTCTCGCCTGCAAGGGGGTGGACGTTATTCGCAAAGGAATGCGGCAACATGTTCACGCACGACGCGAGGTCATTCTTGCCGCAGGCAGCATAGGCACACCGCAACTGCTGCAACTGTCCGGCATTGGTCCTGCAGCACTGCTGAATAAGCACGGCATCAAAATAAAAATGGACAAACCGGGTGTCGGTGCCAATCTGCAGGATCATTTGCAGATCCGAACTGTATTTCAGGTTGATGGAACCCGTACGCTTAATCAGATCGCCGGCAATATGTGGGGGAAATTTTCCATCGGAACAGAATACCTTCTGAAGCGCAGCGGTCCGATGAGTATGGCACCTTCACAATTGGGAGCATTCACCCGCAGCAACCCTGCCCTGCCCCATCCCAATATTCAGTACCACGTTCAGCCCCTGAGCCTGGAGAATTTTGGCGAGCCATTACATACCTTCAATGCGTTTACCGCCAGTGTGTGCAATCTGAATCCGGCAAGCCGCGGCGTCGTTCAGATACAAAGCCCCGATCCGGCCCACCCGCCGGCAATCCAGCCGAACTATCTGAGCACCGAAGAGGATCGCAAAGTCGCCGCCGATTCACTTCGCATCACTCGTCATATTGTGAGTCAGCCCGCGCTCTCCCGGTTTAACCCCGTTGAATATAAACCAGGTATCCAGTTCCAGTCCGACGAAGAACTTGCCCAGCTGGCGGGTGATATAGCAACCACCATTTTTCATCCGGTGGGCACCGCCAGAATGGGCAAAGCCGACGACCCCATGGCTGTCGTCGATCCCAGACTGAAGGTGCACGGTGTTTCCGGTCTGCGAGTTGTGGACGCCAGCATTATGCCGACGATTACCAGTGGCAATACCAACAGCCCCACACTCATGATCGCCGAAAAGGCTGCGGGGTGGATTCTGAGTGAGCGAAATGACGCTTAGTCCAGTTGTGACGCTGAGTGAAATTGATGTCTGCGTGGCAAAGCGCCCGAATGACAGTTGTCATGGTGACCTCGTAAAAGGACATTCCAAAAGGTTGCGTCACGCAAAGCAATACGATAGGATTGTATTATTGAATACCAATAATACCAAAATACATAATATTTCAGGCAAGGAGAAAGTAAAGTGAATCCACGTTCGGTCAAATTCAGAGAACTGTTCAAGCAGGGTCCGTTTGTTTGCATGGGTGCCCATGACGCAGTGACGGCCAAGCTTGCGGAAGAAGCAGGTGCGCCAGCCATTTTTGTGAGCGGCTTTGCGGCTTCTGCAATCATTACCGGCAAGGCGGATATCGGCGTCCTGACACAAACCGAAATGTTCGAGCATATCCGTCGTATCTGCAGGGTTTCAACGGTTCCGGTTTTTGCCGATGCAGATACGGGTTACGGTGGAATACTTGACGTTCAGCGCACCATGCAACTGTGGGAAGAAGCCGGCGCATCCTGCCTGCACATAGAAGACCAGGCATTGCCTAAAAAATGCGGACATTTCGCCGGTAAACAGCTGATTTCCAAGGAAGAAATGAAACTGAAACTGCGTGCCATGCTGGATGCGCGACGCGATCCGAATTTCTTTATCGTGGCAAGAACAGATGCTGTGGCTGTGACCGGGCTGGAAGATGCACTGGATCGACTCGAGGCCTACTCGGAAGAAGGCGCGGACGGCCTGTATGTTGATGCGCCCGAGAGCATAGAGCAGTTGCAGGAAATTGGCCGTCGGCTGGCGCCATTGGGCAAGCCCATCCTGTTCAATATGGCCCGTTCCGGAAAAACGCCATTCCTGTCATTGCAGGAGGTGCATAAACTCGGGTTTGCATTTGCCATCTGCCCGATTGAACCCATGTTTGCAATGCACAAGGCGGTCAAAAATATGATGGAAACCTTCATGCGCGAAGGATGCACGACCAACGCCATTGCAGACCAGATTACCTCTTTCCAGGACTTTAACAAATTTGTGGGACTGGAAGAATCCATGGCCATAGAACGCAAGTTCGCCGAATCGAAGTAAAAATTTTACCCGGCTGCATAACGACAAAGTACCGACGGTACACAATAGGAGAGACAGATGAGATTTTCGAAATTGGCGCTGGGCGCATGCCTGGCAATGAGCTGCTGCGTCACTGCCCAGGCACAGGAGACAACATTTCCAGACAAACCGGTAATGATTATTGTGCCGTATTCTCCCGGAGGTGGCAGTGACAATGTCGCGCGCGCCATGGCACGCTACCTGAGCAAGAAATGGGGTCAATCGGTCATTGTGGAGAACAAACCGGGCGCTGACGGACTGATCGCAACCAATGACACGATCCGATCAAAGCCCAACGGCAACACCTTGCTGGTTTCGATCCCAGCCATTGCGATGATCAAATACACGAACAAGTCGGTCAAAACGGATCCGCTGACTCAACTGACACCCGTCACCATGATGGCCACAGGACCGACAGCGCTGGTGGTGAAAGGAAAAGGCGACATCAAAACCGTAGCTGACTATAAAAAGTTCTGCGCAACAGATGCAAACAACTGCAGCTGGGCCAGCGGAGAACCCTTTACTCTGATGGTCGGCTCTTCTATCATGGATGAGCTCGGTCTGACCAAAACCGTCACGAACGTTCGATATTCGGGCACATCGGCCGCAGTCAGTGATGTTATCGGCGGACATGTGACCTCACTGGTGACCGGTACGTCGTCTGTACTTGAGCCGCACAAAAGTGGTGATCTACGGATTCTCGCCGTCAATTCCAAAGAGCGGCTGCCTGAATTGCCAGACGTGCCAACCTATGCGGAAGCCGGACTTGGTAACCTGAAATTTATCAATAACTGGTATGGCGTTTTCGCACCGAAAGGGACACCGGAAGCGGTGAAAACTAAAATCGCTGAAGGATTCCATGATGCAGCAAATGCACCCGAAGTGCTGAAGGTGCTCAAACCCTTGCTGCTAGCCCCGGTAGGAAGCTCACCGCAGGAATTTGCCAAACAGCTGGAAGAAGACCAGAAAACGATTGATGCGGCTGCGCCCACTGTCTTCAAGGAATAAGAGTACGCAGAAGAAAGTCAGGGCCCGCCATTGCCGGCAGAATGATTCTGTTCTGGCGATGGCGGGCCTTTTTATTATGAGCGCCTGACATGGATTTCGGCCGCGTCGCCCTTTGTTCTTGGCGCATGCCGAACCCGCGCGCTTAACGTTCTACTCAACGAGACCTGCCTCAACAGACCTATTGAAATAGGACTGTTGAAATAGAATTACCTACATTACCGCGCAAGTCACTTGTCGTCGTTAGCAGCTTTGCCGCGCACCTGCACACCGACCTGATCTTCGATGACGCGTATCATTTCTGTCATATCCGCGTGGTAACCTAGCTTGTCGACCGAGGTATTGAGAAACTGGCGCACTGCCTGTGCCACGGGCATGGGTATCTCCAGCCGGTCGGCCTCTTCCATGCAAAGCCTGATATCCTTTGCCGACAAACCAACGGCAAAACCAAAATCAAAGCTGCGAGAAAGCACAAAATTTGGAATTTTCACTTCGGACGCATTTGATCGCCCGGATCCGGAATTGATGACATTTGCCATAATGTCGGGATCCAGTCCGGCCTTTGTACCCATGACCAATGCTTCTGACGTTGCGATCAGAGCCGTCACGGAAACCAGATTATTCAGCACCTTCATGGTCTGACCCATGCCCGGCTGCTCGCCGACATAGAACTGCTTGCCAAGAATATCCAATACAGGTTTAACCGCTGTGACTCGTTCGCTATCGCCGGCGACCATCAGTGCCAGCGTACCCTTCGTGGCGCCGGCCACGCCGCCGCTGACAGGGCAGTCAACGGCGACAATAGACCTTGAAGCCAGGCCCTCAGCCAGTCGTTTGGCCACTTCCGGGCCGGTGGTTGACAGATCGATAACCGTCTGTACTGTACTACCCTCTACCAGACCGTCTTTTCCGAACCCGACCGCCTCTACCACGTCAGGCGTGGGCAGTGAGATGAGAACCGTCGAGGCTTGATCTGCCACCGCTTTGGGCGTATCTGCAAGGACGGCACCTTTGCTGACCAAAGGTGCCGCCGCATCGGGGTTGGCGTCGCAAACAACGAGCTGATAACCCGCGTCAATCAGGCGTCCGGCCATAGGCAAGCCCATTTTGCCCAATCCTACAAATCCCAGTACCTGTTTTTGTCCATCACTCATCACTGCTCCTTTTCTGTACTTAATTCAAATGTAATCAAACCATATTGCCGTCCGGTTCAGGCTGCAGTCCATCCGCCATCAATGGGTAATATTGAGCCCGTCATATCACGTCCGGCATCACTGCAAAGTAGTCGTATCAGATTGGCGACGCTTTCCATGGCAACAAATCTGCCTGTTGGTTGCCTCTCAGCCAGATAGTCATGCGTCGCCTGTTCGGTTGATTTTCCCGTTTCGGCAGCAATCTTCTCAATTCGATCCAGTATGGCGGGTGTCGGCACCGTGCCAGGGCAAACCGCATTGCAGGTAATGCCGCTGCTTGCCGTTTCCAGCGCAATGGCACGTGTCATACCAATCAGTGCCGTTTTGGTTGTCACGTAACCAATCCGGTTGACCGCACCAGCCGATCCGTAAACTGACGAAATATTAATGATGCGACCCCACTCTCGAGCACGCATATCAGGCAGAGTGAGTCTGGCAGTATGAAATGCAGCAGACAGGTTCACGGCGATGGCTTCATCCCATGCACTAGTCGACAAGGATTCGGTTGGGGCAAAGTGCCGTACCACAGCATTGTTAATCACAATGTCGATATGTCCAAACTCTTGTCTCGCTTCCTCAATCATTGCCTCGATCTGCGGGACGTGGTTCAGGTCTGCCCGGCTCAGCAGCACCCCAACGTGATATTTTTTCTGCAATCGGGCTTGCGCCTGTCGCGCCGTGGTTTCCGACTCCAGCCCGTGCAAAACGATATTGCAACCTGCCTCTGCCAGATTCTCGGCAATGGCATAGCCCAGACCACTGACCGAGCCGGTGATAAGCGCACATCTATTTTTCATATTCATATTTTGTAGTCAGGCAGCAGACTTTCAATCATTATGGGAACAGGGTGGCACATCCAGGCGGGCAATCCTGCCCTCTGTGGCTTCAGAATATGCGGGATATAAACGCATCACTTCGGGATCATGCCCTGGTATCACATGATCGGGCGAATCAGCCAGCTGCAATACCCGCTTGTGGCCCTCCAGCAAGGCTTCGATGTTATGCACGATTGGAAAAGGGACGCCATGTTGCATGTGTCCGTATAGATGAGAGGCATCGGAAGCCAGTACAACCCAGCCGCGCCGGGTCCATACCCGTACGATTTGCAAACCGGCGGTATGGCCACCAACGAGATGCACGGTCAGCCCTGGCGTGAGCTCGGCTGTACCATTGTGAAACTCGACTTTTCCGTTGAAAAGCTGTCGGACAAAACTCAGGATATCATTGACGTTGAAAGGATTGCGCAACACGGGATGGCACATGCATCTCCCGGTCGCAAAAGCAGCCTCCTGATCCTGGATGTGAAACGTCGCATTGGGAAACCGGTCCAGCGAACCCGCATGATCGTAATGCAAATGCGTCAGAATGATATGTTCGACGTTGTCTGCGGAGACGCCAAGCAGTGCCAGACCTTCATGAACGGGCACGAGTAATTTTCGTCCTCGCTCAAGGCCTGCACTCTCTTCAAACCCGGTATCAATAACGTAGATTTCACTGCCGCGTCGCGCCACCCAGACATAATAGGCAAGATCAGACTCTGCATCATGAAAATCAACGTCACCCACGTAGTTGTCTTTTGCCTGACGATGTCGATGAACCGCGTACCTGATGGCAAAGAGTTCAAATGGCGCAATGCCTTGGGTATTCATGACGCAGTCTCCAATTGTAATCAGCTGGTTCGCAGACAGAACCGGCCGGCAGTGTCACCAGGACTGCTCACTGTTTTTTTCTGATAACGCATCAGGCCTTCTTCCGGTCGGACTGTTCCTGAGGCTCGTTTCTAAGCAAATTGATCGCGACAGTTGCCGCATTGCGAACATGGCGACTACCAGCCAGCCGCGCCGCCTTGCTATCACCCGCTTCCAGCTCCTTGACCAGTTCGCCCAGCTCTGCAAGGCTTTTTTTGGCTCGGCCAGGTGCGCCCATGGACATGGAGCGCAAGAGCATGATCTGCGAATTCAACAATCGCAGACTATTGGTAAGGGCTTCATTTCCGGCTCCCTCAAGAAGGCAGTGATAAAAGTGGTTTTTTGCACTTAACTGACTCAGACTATCTGTGGTTCTATGCGAGGCCTTCAATTTTTCATAAGCCTGTTTCAGGTCAGCCAGTTGTGCCGCGCTCGCCTTTTCTGCAAAAAGCTGGCATGCCAGACCTTCCAATTCTTCCCGAACCCGATAAATGCCATCTGCCTGATCCGGCGATATGGTTTCAACCGCCGGGCCACGATGGGGAATTACCTTAATGAGGCGTTCCGTTTCAAGTTGACGCAACGCTTCACGAACCAGCGTGCGGCTCACTCCGGTCATTTCACACAGCTCCCGCTCGGGCAGGCGGTCTCCGGGCTTGAAGCGCCCGGTCAGAATGGCATTGCGAATACTGTCGGTCACACTGTGCCTGAGCACCGCCGCAACGCGCGGCACGCGGAAATTTTCATCAGCGGTTTGCAAGTTCATAGTCATCTTTTCGTTGATTAGGCAATTTGATCATACAATATGATTGTCAGCTCTGCAATGACGGTGCCTGGCCCACAAGCCGCATCAATGCTGATACATCAGCCATCTCATCGATATGCCAGATGGCATCAATCACCCGTCTGGTATCGCATGTTGAACCTCCATATTCACTGAGATCGCACAATTTGGATTCCAGTTCTACATCAGTCAGCGGGCGCTCCAGCGCGCCCCTTGCTACATCGACAGATTCCTCAAGCATTTCCCCATTCTGAAAACGGATGACAACCTTGGCGCTATTGATGGAATAGCAAGTGTCATCGTGGAAACGAACCCTCGCACCCAGCTTCCGCAATGCCGGGTCAATGACAGCCGCATCAGAAAAGTCGTCAAGCCCGGCGCGCCCCCTCATCAAGGCGACGGCTACAGCATGCTGGGCGCTGACTTGCGATTCCTTTCCCTTGCGAATCCCTGGCCGATCTGTGCGCTGACGCAGCAAGGGATGGCCGGTCAGCTCAATGTCGCTGATTTGCCCGGCAGGCATTGCGGCGATCCGCGACGACAGATTCAGGCAGGCATCCACAACGGGATTCAGTACCACACCGCAGGGATAAGGTTTGTACGCGACCTGGCTCAGCTCCCAGACGTGTCCCAGACCGGCAGTGATGCGATCGATCTCCGGTTCATCTCCGTAAACGTTCAGGAACCCGTAGCGCCCTTCCAGCGGTTGTGCCGGGCCATCGAAATTGTCGGCTGCAAGTAGCGCCGAGACAATACCATTGCGCGCCGCATTGCCCGCGCTGACACTCTTGGACATCGTGCCCAGGCTTTCGACCAGTCCGCCAGCCTGGCCTGCTGCATTGCCAAACATCCAGCCTAGTTGTTCCGGACTCAACCCAATGACTTTCCCGATCGCCACCCCGGATCCAAAAACACCGCAAGTGGATGTGATGTGCCAACCCTTTCTGTAATGAAAAGGCGAAACGGCCCGGCCGATGCGACACGCGACCTCTACGCCAAGCAGAAACGCCAGCATGAATTCCTTTCCGGATATGGCGCGGGTTTCACTCATGGCAAACAGTGCTGCCGCAACGGGCGCTGTGGGATGGATGATTGTCGGAATATGCGTGTCATCAAAATCGAAGACGTTCGCACTCATCGAATTGAGCGCTGCCGCGTTGAGCATATCCATCCGTTCAGCGCGACCAATAATCGTTGCGTCTTTAGCGCAAGAGAACCGACCATAAGTGCGTACAGCGATATCCAGCGTCGGTTCCCTGGCGCCAGCCAGGGAAACCGCGAAATAATTCATCAGCGCGCGCCTGATCTCATGCCGTACTTCATTCGGAACCATGCTCCATGAGGCTTCACTGACAAAGTCTGAAAGCCCTGCGGATATCCCTGAGGCATTTGATGTTATTCCGGCTGTCTGCATGCTTGTTCCGTGAATTTCCATATTTAAGAGGCGTATGACGAATGTGATTCATATGCGATACTGAATCGCAGTCGTGATAGACGCGAATCGGATAAAACCATTTGCGGTACTAAGCAAGCGACTTTAACACAGATTGTATTACCATAATATTGACTTATTGTAATTACGAATGCATACTTTATCAACAAGATTCACGACAAACAGGAGCAAAACAATGCGCGAAGAATTCAATACAGAACAGTTCAAAAAAGGCCTGGCCATTCGCAAGGAAGTATTGGGCGCCGAACATGTGGAAAAGTCGCTGAACGCGGCAACCGACCTGACTGCAGATATGCAGAAGCTGGTAACGGAATGGTGCTGGGGAGAACTCTGGGGTCGCCCCGGACTTGATCGTCGCACGCGCAGCGTCATCAATCTATCCATGCTGGCGGCGCTGAACCGCCCACATGAAATCAAACTGCACGTTCGAGGTGCATTGAATAATGGTCTGACACCGGAGGAAATCAAGGAGATTATGCTGCAGGTCGCCATCTATTGCGGCGTGCCCGCAGGGCTGGACAGCATGAAGGTCGCCGCAGAAGTGATTGCTGAATACAATCAGAACGACGAAGCAGCGAAATAGGCATTCGCAGAGACAAAAGCCGGGGCAGGCAGATTAATTGTACTTTGCTCCCTGGCTTATATCCCAGACGGTTCAGACCGCTTCCCGCACCCGTAACTCGATCCGAAGCCCGGCAGCTGTGATCATATTCACCAATGCATCCAGACCGAACAGATTTATCTTGCCGCGCATCAGATCTGAAATACGTGGCTGAGTAACACCTAAGAGCGATGCTGCCTCTGTCTGACTCAGCTCCTCACGAAGCAGATGGTTTCTTAGCGCAGTCATTAATAAAGAACGCAGTCTCATATTTTCTGCTTCTTCCGGCGTGTCCTCGATGGCATCCCAGACACTGGCGAATTTTTGCCTGCTCATCTGTCCAGTTCCTGTATTAAATCGCGAAATTTTACCAAATAGGCTCGCTGGAGAGAACGTGTTTTTTAGGCGTACTGGTGTTCGCATTCAATCCGTGATCGAATAAGCTCGCACACCTCGAAGCCTATTTCCCTCGCCGAAAATTGAGCGGTTCGTTTTTTTCCAGGCCGTACTTTTCGTGGTCCAGCAGACTGCCTGTGCGCACGATGTCGACAATCATTCTTGCGAAGTTTTCCGAACCGGGCACCAGTTTTTGTCCTTTCATCTGCACGAGGGCCCATTCGCCGAAGCGGTTGCGCGTCATCGGAATATTCAGGCGCACCACGGATTTCTCGCGCAGCGCCTCTTCCATCATCAGATGGCTGCTCAGAAATATGATGTCCGATTCCGGGACCAATCGTGTAATAAGTCCCATGTCATCACATTTGAAATCTACCGAGAAGATAGCGTTATGATCCAGACCGAGACTGTGTTTAAGTTCAGAAAAAACCAGTGCCGGCAGACTCACCGACGCAAAGGTATAGTCCAGAATCTCTTGCGGTTTGATTTTTCGTTTTGGATTGCGGCTGATCAGCGGGTGTGTCGGATCACAAAATAGTGCCAGCGTAAGCCCGCCAATAGGCGTGATCTCCAGCTCAGGATCGTCTTCCAGACTGCGAATATCGGCAATGAAATAATCAATCTCGCGATCCTTGAGCAGCGCCAGCAGGCTGCTCCAGTTATCAATGCGAATGTCAATTGAAATTCTTGGATAAAGTTTTCGGAATTCACCGATAGCATGATGCAGAAAACACTTGGCCGGAAACGGCCCCGAACCAATCCTGATTGTTCCCTGCCTGCCGGTTTTGAGATATTCGATATTCTTATTGAAACTGGTGAGTGCACCAATCAGGTGCCGGGCGTGTTCAATCACGAACTTGCCTGTCGGTGTGATGGCAACTGTGTTCTTGCTGCGGTCAAAAATCAGGATGCCGATTTCCTCTTCGAACGACGAAATACTCTTGCTCAGTGCAGACTGACTCAGAAACACGCGCTCGGCGGCCTTGCTGAAATTCAGCGTTTCTGACAGCGTGACAATATGGGTAAGCTGCTTGATATTCATTATGAACTTTTTTCATGAGCACCGGCTGAATTATTCATTATATAGAAATGGCGCTGACTGGTATATTTATTTCAAACCAGTGACTGGTCACATAAAAACAAAAAACAATCCCTTCTGACAAGGAGTGCCTGCAGTGAGATATGACAGCTGTAATCCTGCCATACATGGTGCAAATACTGTGGCCACGCCAACCGATGCGGAATCATTATGGATGAAATAACGGTCATCGGGGCTGGCATTGTAGGAATGTGCACGGCTGTTACGCTACAGCAGCGGGGCTGGCAGGTCAGGCTCATCGATGAGCGCGCACCGGGTACCGGTGCATCCTTTGGCAATGCCGGCCTGGTCAGCATGGATAGCTGTATTCCCATTGCCATGCCTGGCATGTTTAAGAAAATTCCCCAATGGCTGACCGACAGCGAAGGACCGCTAAGTGTCAGAAAGGGATATCTGCCCACGGCATTGCCATGGCTTTTGCGCTGGCTCAGATCGGGGGCCAGCAAAGCCGCAATTCTTCAGCAGGCTCGGGCACTCAGGGCGCTGCATGGTGAAGCACATCAGATCTACCGCAAGCTTCTGGGCAATGGCGTTGCCTCACAGGTCATCAATATGTCAGGCCAACTGCATGTGTGGGAAGCCAATCAGAACGCCGACGAGTTTAGTCGACGAATCCAGAGCGAGAATGACGTTGCGCCACGCCTGCTCAGTGGCGGTGAGGTACGGGACCTGATCCCGGCAATTTCAGACCGGATCACTCACGGTCAACTCTATGAAAACAATGGCTTTGCTTCCAGTCCACTATTGCTGGTACAGGCCCTGCTGAAGCAGTTTCTGGAAAATGGCGGTACGGTAGTGCGTCAGAAGGTCAACGGTATCTGGCGCGATCACGCTGCCGATGACTATCGCATCATTTTGGCGGCAGAGAACGTTCGCGCCAGCAAAGTTGTGATATGCGCAGGCGCCTGGGCGCAACGACTTCTGGACGGACTGGATATTCGTGTTCCGCTTGAAACCGAGCGCGGCTATCATGTGTCATTTTGCCCGGAAGCGCTGTCTTTGCCGATGCCAATCATGGACAAGACACGCGCAGTTGCTATCACACCCATGATTGACAATATTCGCGTTGCCGGTTTCGTTGAGATTGCCGGCCTGGACGCAGCGCCGAACATGAGCCGGGAGCAACTGCTGATACGTCATGCGAAAACCCTGTTCCCTACGTTTGACGTGAGCAAAAAGAAGGATTTCTGGCTGGGCTTTCGGCCATCCACCCCGGACAGTTTGCCAGTACTTGATCGTGTTGCCCATTTACCCGGCCTTTATCTTGGCTTTGGTCATGGTCACACGGGCATGACCGGCGCTCCAAAATCTGCAGAAATTATTGCAGACCTTATTGCCGGCTCTCCGAGCAATATAGACACCCACCCCTATCGACTCAACCGCTTTTAGGAGATCGTGATGACGCAAGATGGAAAAAAATCGGCGCATTCCCCCCAGCGCCGCACTATGTTGAAGCTGGCTGGTGTTTCGACACTGGCTCCCATGATTTGGGTAAAGAATGCGCAGGCGGCAGAACAGCGCGTGGTCATTCGATCCCCTGGCGGTGAGTACGATGACATCCGCAAGAAACTGATTTACGAACCCTTTACCAAAGAAACAGGTATTCGTGTGATTCCGGTGGCAACCACCACCGGCAAACTCGAGGCCATGATTCGCTCAGGCAATATCGAGATTGACATTATCGATAACGACGACAGCGTGCTGCTTCAATGGGCGAGCGAGCTGGCTCCGATAGACTACAAGAGTTTCAAATATACCAATCCGGACGATATTCTTCCCGAATACAAACATGATAATTACGTTGGTAATTTTGTATATGCCGATGTCATGGGCTACAACACGGGGAAATTCAACAAGGATACCGTGCCGGCAACCTGGGCTGACTTCTGGGATTACAAAAAAACTCCGGGTGCACGCGCGCTGGCCGATATGGACACAGGCACGCCGAACCTGGAATTTGCCCTGCTGGCAGACGGCGTTCCCATGGACAAGCTCTATCCGCTGGATCTGCCCAGAGCATTCAAATCGCTGAGCCGCATCAAACCCGGGATTGCTAAATTCTGGACCTCGGGTGCCCTGTCCATACAGCTACTGAGCACTGGGGATGCCGATCTGAGCTCGGTATGGAGCACGCGTATCCT
>JBEBTQ010000014.1:0-20314 GCA_040393685.1 Advenella kashmirensis
CTCTTCGACTTCACCAAATTCATTGCGCTGCAAATTGCGCAGCTCATTGCCGATTTTTGACAGCGTGGCACCTAGCATGGCCAGTAAATTGGCGTATTCGGCGAAGCGGTCACGTGCAGGTCCCCAGCTGATGTCCGGCACCGCCAGATTGAGTGCCTTGCAGGTTTTTTCTTCCATTTCGCGCGCGCGCTCACCCAGCGATGCCTGTGTGCCGACCGCACCAATGAGCATGCCAACAAACACGCGGGGTTCGGCCTGCTTCAGCCGGTCATAATGACGCGATAATTCATCCAGCCAGATGGCGCACTTGTGGCCAAAGGTAATCGGCAGGGCCTGCACACCGTGGGTGCGACCAACCATCACGGTGTCGCGATGCGCCTCTGCCAGTCTGGCCAGTTCTCGGGCACACCCTTTCAGATCCCGCAGAAAGATCGCATGCGCTTCGCGTAACTGCAGTACCGTACCGGTATCCAGCACATCCTGCGTGGTCGGGCCAAAGTGGACCCACTGTCCATGTTCGCCGCAATGCTCAATCAGCTGCTTGAGCGCAGGCACCAGTGAATGCTTGATCCGGCGCATTTCGGCAGCCATCTTCGGGATGTCGATCTTTTCGACACGGGCATTGGCCGAAATGGCATCGGCGGCTTCCTGGGGAATCAGCCCCATTCCCGCCTGGACCTGTGAGAATGCCGCTTCAAAATCCAGCCATTTCTGGATCCGATTCTCTTCGGAAAAAATATTGCGCAGTTCCTCGGAGCTCCATAGATGCTGCATGGTGACCGAATCAAATACAGAAGAAGTCATTTATTCAACCTTGTTTGGTGTTAACGGGTGTCTGATGTGTGTGGTGTCTTTGACACGCGCATTCATTGCGAGTGTGTTATTACATTTGTATTGCCTGTGTTATTACGTCTGTGTTTTTCCGTGGCTGCCCGCTACAGGAAGCAGGCGGCCGGGATTCAGGGTGTTGGCAGGATCAAAGGCCTTCTTGATTTCATACATCAGGCTGATCGCTACCGGATCCTTGTAGCGGATCAGAATGTCCTGCTTCTGTCTGCCAATGCCATGCTCGGCAGAAATCGAACCATGGAATCTGGCGGCCGTTTCGTGCACAACCTCATGAATCGCCTCCTGACGCGCCAGAAAGGCCTCGCGGCTGATGGAATCTGGCTTGCTCTGATTGAAATGCAGGTTGCCATCGCCAACATGGCCGAAGGTGATGCATCGGATGCCCGGAATAATGGCGTCCATCGCCGGCCCCGCTGCGGCAACAAAATCGGCGATCGAAGAGATCGGGACAGAAATATCATGTTTCATGGATGGCCCGTCCTTGCGCTGCGCTTCCGGTACGTGCGAACGGATGTCCCACATGGCCTTTGACTGCTGCTCGGATGCGGCCAGCGCGACATCCAGCACCATGTTCTTCTCCATGGCCTCGGCCAGCACAAATTCAAATTCTTCCTGCAGTGGAACACGCAGAGAGGTTTCCGATACTTCAGCCAGAATGACCCAGGGTGCAGCCTGCGGCAATGGCTCGCGCATGTCGGGAAAATGCATCAATACAAGATTGACCGTTTCCCGGGCCATGATTTCGAAGGCTGTCACGCGGTCGCCCAGACTCTCGCGTAAAAATGCCAGCAGCGACACGGCATCGGCAGGATTGTTGATGGCAATCCAGGCCGTGGCCTGCTGGCGGGGCACGGGGTAAATCTTGAGGGTCGCAGCGGTAATGATACCCAGCGTACCCTCACCGCCAATGAACAGATGCTTGAGGTCATAACCGGTATTGTCCTTGCGCAGGCTGGACAGCCCATTCCAGATTCTGCCATCGGCCAGTACGACTTCCAGGCCCAGCGCCTGCTCTCGCGTATTGCCATACCGGATCACCTGATCTCCGCCAGCATTGGTCGACAGATTCCCGCCAATGGTGGCAGTGCCCTCTGAACCCAGCGTCAGCGGAAACAGGCGATTGTGTGCGGCAGCGGCTTCCTGAACATTCTGCAGAATGCAGCCAGCTTCTACCGTCATGGTATTGTCTTGTGGATTGACATCGCGAATGCGGTTCATGCGCGTCAGGCTGAGTACAATCTCCTGACCGCTTTCATCCGGCGTGGATCCGCCAACCAGCCCGGTATTGCCACCTTGCGGAATCAGGCGAACGCCACTTTGCGCGCAGGCCCGAATCACCTGGCTGACTTCTTCGGTATTACCGGGTCGCACAACGGCCAGGGCTTTTCCGGGATAATTGCCACGGTGTTCCAGCGCATAGGCGGCCGTATCTTCCGGCTCGGTCAATAGTCCCTGTGGGCCGACAATCTGCCGTAAACGGTCCAGCAGTTCGTTGACGGAATCGGCAGTTTTGTCGGATTGGGGCATCGTTGTCACACTCGTAAATCGGATATAATGTTTTATTGAATGAAATGTATTTTTATAGATGAAATATAAAGTAGCCTATCGCTATCGCTTTGTCAAGAACTCAAGAGGACGTTTATTTTTATGAAGAACCCCAGCAAAAGCCTCCAGACGCCGGAAGCAGTCACGCCACCTGTCGGCGTTCTCGCCCGTGGCCTGACCATTCTTGAATGCTTTTCGGAAGATCACCTGCATCTGGAACTGCGCGAACTGGCGCAGATGACAGGACTGGATAAAGCGACGCTGCTGCGTCTCCTGGGTACGTTTATCGAATACGGATATGTGCAGCGCAGCCTTGACGGTAAATACGCGCCCGGTCACAACCTGCTGCGTCTTGGTGCGCTGTACCGCTCAACCGTTGATATGGGCCATCGCCTGCAACCCATTTTGCGCGCCATCATGCAGGAAACCCATGAAAGTGTTGCGTTCTATGTGCGGGAAGGCGATATGCGCGTCTGTCTATACCGGGAAAATGTCTCGCGTGATGTCCGGTATGTATTCGAAGTCGGAACGCGTGTGCCACTCACTGAAGGCGGCTCAGCCTCCCATGTGCTGCGTGCGTTTACCGACGGAAGCTCATGCCGAACGGAACAGGTCCTCAAAGATGGCTACGCCCTGACCAGGGCAGAAAGATCGCCGGAACTGGCCTCCATTTCCGTGCCCGTCTCGGAACCCCATGGACGCCTGCTGGGAGCAATTCAGATTACCGGCATCCTTAACCGGCAGACGGAAGCACAACAGATTGCAGCTGCCCAGATTGCAATCCGCATTCTTGCGGAGAACGGCTTCGATACTCGACCCACCCGCTATTCGGGTACGGCACCCTTATAAACATATTACGAAACAGGCTAAGCCTGCGGGTTAGTTTTCATTGTGCTTTGTAATATCCTGTGTTAGATTTGATTCATTCAATAAAATTTATTTCAATGAATGAAATGGAGATAACATGGAAACACCGGAGGATCGGTTATGCGCGTACCTGGCCGCGCTAACCTCCCGGGCGCTGTCAGCCGACACGCGTCATCGGATTGCACAATCGCTGCTGGACTGGTTTACCGCCGGTTACTCAGGTGCAGCAATGCCGGCAAGCCACAAGTTGCAGGAACTGGCTGCCACGTTATTTCCGGGTGACGGTCAGGTTCCCGTATTTGGTCAGACTTCCGCCGAAACGTGCGCGGTATCTCCTCTGGGCGCCGCCTTCTGCAATGCAGGTATTACACACCTGCGCGAGATCGACGATGCGCATCGCACCGCCATGCTGCATCCCGGCATTGTCGCTGTCACTCCGGTTCTGGCCATTGCCGCCACCCAGGGCATGACCCAGCAACAATTTGAGGCCGGCATCGTGGCGGGCTATGAAGTCGGCATTCGCGTCGGCGAAGCATTGGGCTCGGGGCACGCCGGCAAATTCCACATGACAGCCACCGCCGGTTCACTGGCCGCAGCCGCCGCCAGTGCCGTGGTTTTGGGGCTGGATGCCGACAAAATTCATCATGCCCTGGGCATCGCCGCCACTCAGGCTGCGGGCCTGTGGCAGTTTGTCGATGATCAGGCGCACGAATCCAAGGCCCTGCATCCGGCCTTTGCAGTCAGAAACGGCATGACGGCAGCCTATGCGGCACAGGCCGGCTATCCGGGTGCACGGCACTTCATGAATGGCTCGCGCGGGCTGTACGCTCTGCTGCACGGCGAAGGTGACCCGGCTCTGCTCGACAAGGATCTGGGCGCTACAGACAGGATATCGTCCTCCACCATCAAACCGTGGCCGACCTGCGGTCAGCTTTTTACCATCGTCGACGCAACGCAAGCCCTCATCGATGCTCACGACATCAACGTCGACGACATCGAATCAGTCAACATCGAGATCTTTCCGCAGGCCCTGCGCATTGCCAAAGTCGACTGGCCGGTCAAGCCCGCCGAAACCTGCTTCTCTGGTCGATATTGCGTCGCCATCCTGTTGCTGACAGGCAAGCTGGGCATTCAGGAAACAGAGAACCCCGACCTGCAGAACCCGAAGCTCCTGGCCCTGGCGGAAAAAATATCATTGCAGGCACGGCCCGACTACGCCGCAGCCTTTCCCGACAGAAGACCCGGTACCGTCACCATCCGCTTCAAGAATGGCGAAACCCTGTCCGCCACGCACGACATACGCAGGGGTGATCCCGAAGCGCCATTCGACTGGCCTGGTCTGGAGACACGACTACGCAATCTGGTCCCGGGCATCGCGCAGGAGAAAGCTGAAGCAATCAGTACCTGGTGTGCCCAGCAGCAACACACTGCGCCGGACGCCCGCTACTGCCCGCCTCCATCGCATCTTTTCAACGGCGGACCCGACAGAGGCAGCAACGCCTTCCCCTAGCAACACCTCCATATCACGCTAATTTTTTTTGCCCCACTCGATTATCAAGGAGTCTTCCATGTTTCATCGCATACTGGATGTCTGCGCAAAAGCGCTGTTGTTGGCTATCCTCGTGACAGTACTGCCCGCCAGTGCAACCAAACCCTTTCCCGACAAAGCCATTAAACTTGTTGTCGGTTTTCCTCCCGGAGGAGGCGGTGACCTCTACGGCCGGCTGTTGGCCGAAGCCATGGGCAAAAGTCTGGGAACCACGATTGTCGTAGAAAACAAACCCGGCGCCGGCGGCAATATCGCGGCTGCTGACGTTGCCAAAGCACGCCCGGACGGCTACACCCTGTTGCTGGCCATGAGCGGCAACATTGCCGTAGCTCCCGTGGTTCGCAAAGATCTGCCATACAAGTCACCCGAGGACTTCGAGATGATCGGCGCTGCCGTCGAAGCGCCTCACGGACTTTTTGTCGGAAAAAATTCGCAATTCAAAACGGCAAAGGATGTATTCGCCTATGCCGCTGATCATGAAGTCACCATGGGCTCCACCTCACCCGGTGGCGCGGCTCATATGGGCCTGGAGATGCTTAAACTGAAGACCAAAGCAAAGATTCTGTATGTCCCCTATCGTGGCTCGGGCCCGGCCATTACCGATCTGATCGGTGGACAGACCGAAACCTATTTCGCCACAGCGCCACCGCTGGTAGGCCAGGTCCGCAACGGCGCGCTGCGTCTGCTGGCGGTGACGGGTGAAGAGCGCAACCCCAGCCTGCCTGATGTACCCACATTCAAGGAACTTGGTATCCCGGTCGTGGTCACGCAGTGGTATGGTCTTGCAGCCCCTAAAGGCACACCAAAGGATATTGTGAACACGCTTGCACAACACTTGTCCAAAGCGCTGGCCGATCCCACGGTGGTCAAAACCATTCGCCAGGATGGTGCCGTGGAAAAGGATCTGTCTAGCGACGCCTTCACCCAATATGTCAAACAGGATATTGAAGGCTATAAGAACAATATTGATCCTGAAGTTATCAAATCATTGTCACATTGAGGTCGATACGAAGCTTATCGCCCTTCTTTGCGGGCCGGATCGGGACAGAAAAAATCCCCCGGCCCTGATTACTATTCCGCGTCGACGTTTTCCGCCCGGCGCGTCTTTTTCTTTTCAACACCATGGAGTCAATTATGCTGAACAACTGGGTCAATCAAATGGAAAACACGAAGAGTGCCGTTACACCCTTCGCACAGAACAATCCGAAAATGCTGTCTGCCTTTCAGGCGCTGAACGCCGCGCAGGGAGCCAATGGCGCACTGGATGCCAAAACGCGTGAACTGATTGCGCTTGCCGTTGCGGTAACAACACGCTGCGACAGCTGCATCGCCGCCCACGCCAATGCAGCCCGCAAGGCAGGCGTGACTGAAGCCGAGCTGAGCGATGCATTGGGTACCGCTATTGCACTGAACGCCGGCGCGGCCTATGTGTATTCGCTGCGGGCCATGGAAGCGCATTCGCAATTCGGCGAATAACGCTACAAAAAAAGCAAGTAAGAAGCCGGCCCGCCCAACGCAATAGATTTGCGTTTCGGCGGGCCGGCTTTCTTTGTCCTGCCCGCGCCGCAACAACGGCGGCGCGTCTTCAGCCTGTCTGCCCTTGGACAAATCGCGAGTCTGCGATCCGCCGTTGAGCACTCGGCTATTCAGCTTTTCAGCTACTCAGCTATCAACCTGCTGACAATCAGCGGATGCCGTATTGCTTTTTGGCTTCCTGGCGCCATTGATGCAGCAGAGGCTCTGTGTATCCATTGGGCTGTTCCACACCCTTGAATACCAGGTCGCATGCAGCGCGGAAGGCAGGAGATGTGTCGAAGTTGCCAACCATTGGACGATACAGACTGTCGCCTTCGTTTTGCTTGTCAACCACACCTGCCATGCGCATCATGGTTTCCATGACCTGTTCTTTGGTCACCACGCCATGACGCAGCCAGTTGGCCATGTGCTGGCTGGAAATCCGCAATGTCGCGCGGTCTTCCATCAGGCCCACGTTATGGATGTCAGGAACTTTGGAGCAACCGATACCCTGGTCAACCCAGCGCACTACGTAGCCCAGAATGCCCTGCGCATTATTGTCCAGTTCCTGCTGTTTCTCTTCATCAGACCAGTTGGTGTTTTCAGCAACCGGAATGGTCAGCAGTTCATCAAGGCGTTCTTCTGTGTCGCTTTTCAGCTTGTTCTGAACTTCAACCACATCAGTCTGATGGTAGTGAAGCGCGTGCAGTGTTGCGGCGGTGGGTGAAGGAACCCATGCCGTGTTCGCACCCGCTTTCAGTTGTGCACCTTTCTGAGCCAGCATGTCGGCCATCAGATCAGGCATGGCCCACATTCCCTTACCGATTTGTGATTTGCCTTGCAGACCGCAAGCCAGACCGAAAAGGACATTGCGTTTTTCATAGGCATCGATCCAGGCAGATTTTTTCATGTCGCCCTTGCGGATCATGGCCCCTGCTTCCATGGAGGTATGCATTTCGTCGCCGGTACGATCCAGGAAGCCGGTGTTGATGAACACCACGCGGTCAGCAGCTGCTGCAATGCAAGCCTTCAGGTTTGCGCTGGTACGGCGCTCTTCATCCATGACACCCATTTTGATGGTGTTGGGTGCCAGGCCCAGCAGTTTCTCTACACGACCGAAAAGCTTGCTGGCAAAGGCCACTTCGTCGGGGCCGTGCATTTTGGGTTTCACAATATAGATGGAACCCTTGCGTGAGTTACCGCCTTCACGCTTCAGGTCATGCATGGCCACCAGGCTGGTGAAAACCGCGTCCAGAATGCCTTCGGGCGTTTCCTTGCCGTCTTTGTCCAGAATGGCAGGGTTGGTCATCAGGTGACCCACATTGCGGATGAACATGAGCGAGCGGCCGGGCATGGTGGCGGGTTTGCCGTCTTTGCCGGTGTATTCGCGATCGGGATTGAGCTTGCGGGTAAAGGTTTTGCCGCCTTTGGTTACTTCTTCGGCCAGCGTACCGTTCATGAGGCCCAACCAGTTACGGTAAACCAGTACTTTGTCTTCTGCGTCAACGGCAGCGATGGAATCTTCGCAGTCCATGATGGTACTGAGTGCTGCTTCCAGCAGAACGTCTTTGACCCCGGCCTTGTCCTGCTTGCCGATAGGATGGGTCTTATCGATCTGCACTTCAAAGTGCAAACCGTTCTGACGGAAAACTAGTGCTTCAGGCGCAGCCGCATCGCCGCGGTAGCCCAGATACAGGGCCTCGTCGGCCAGCGAGGTTTTGCTGCCATCGGCCAGCGTGACAACCAGCGACCCGTTTTCAGCCGTATACGCCGTTGCGTCTTTGTGTGAGCCGTTTTTCAGCGGAATGGTCTGGTCCAGGAAATCGCGTGCAAAGCCAATGACTTTCTCGCCGCGTTTTGAATTGTAGGCGCCTTCACGGGTGGCACCATCGTCTTCGCTCAGGGCATCGGTACCGTAAAGCGCATCGTACAGACTACCCCAGCGGGCGTTGGCCGCGTTCAGGGCATAGCGCGCGTTGGTGATGGGCACCACCAATTGAGGGCCGGCCTGATTGGTGATTTCATAGTCAACATTGCTGGTATTGACCTGCACGGTTGCAGGCGCATCTTTCAGGTAGCCGATTTCTTTCAGAAAGGCTTTATAGGCCTGCATGTCGGCCACTTTACCGGGATGCTGGCGATACCAGTCATCGAGTTTGGCCTGAATACGATCGCGCTCTTCCAGCAGCGCCTTGTTTTCCGGAGCCAGATCGTTGATGAGCGCGTCCAGTCCTTTCCAGAACGCATCCGCATCCACCCCAGTGCCGGGCAGGGCTTCCTGGTCAACAAAATTTTTCAGCACAGTGGCGATCTGAAGGCTGTGAACCTGGGTACGGTCGGTCATATTGGCTCCTGATGATTGATTTCTGATGGCGGGTGGGGACGGCGGGACTTTTGCCGCCTTTCACCCTGATTATTGATATTATGACGACTCCCGAAGGTGTCCTCAAGACAGTACGCAGTCATTTGACAATTTACTTTCGGTACATAATAACCGCAGTCATTCTTTATTTATTCTTTTATATGGCAAGCTCCCCTCGCTCCCTTTTTGACCAGTATTCCGAGCGCGCCCTGCTAATCGAAGGGGTGGCAGGCAGTGGCAAAACCACGTTGATCGCCCAGGAGGCCGAGCAGTGCGTTCCTCAGGGGCGAACCCTGCTGGTCACGTTCAGCCGTGCGGGGCGGGATGTACTGCAGCAATATATGCAGTCCCGAAACCTGGAGCCCGTCGCCAACTCCAATCTGCATATCTTCACCATTGATGGCCTGGCGCACTTTCTACTGCGCCGCCTGGGTGACGAACGGTATGTCCTGGATCGCAAGGCGATTGTGACCGACCTGCTGCCGGAGCTCGTCACCGAAGTCTGCGACGGACTGCAGAATGAATGGGATGACGAAGAGGATCAGGGCCTGCAGGCGCCGGATCTGTCAGAAGATGCCATGGAAAAGCTGATGTCCGACCTGGACTATTACCGTGCATCGCTGGCCTGGCAGGCTGAATTGCCAGAGGAAGAACAGGCGGCCTTTGGAGATGGCCTGCATCACCCGCCGGCCCTGGTGCGTGCGGTCTTTCGGCCTTATGACACCCTGCGTGCGCACTGGAAACCCGATGCGGCCGAGCCCGATGACAGCCTGCTTGACCCCGCCTACAGTAGCGGGCGTAGCCAGGGCATGTATGGTTTTCGTCTGGTCTCAGAAGCAGGGTACGACCTGCTTGAGGCGCTGGATAATGGCGCGCAACTGCCGGCAGGGGCATCAGCCTACCAATACGTGATGATCGATGAGTTTCACGACACCACGCCATTGCAGCTACTGCTGCTCTCGCGTATTGCACGCCCGGCGCAACGGGTGATGGCCGTGGGCGATCGCTATCAGACCATATTTGCCTGGCGCGGTGCCAATACCGACCTGGTGTTCGATACATTCCTGAATGACTTCTCTGCCCGACGGGTGAACAGTCTTACCAGTTACCGCTTTGGGGCGGAACTGGCAAAAATGGCAGGCGAACTCACACATCGCAATATCACGTCCGGCATTTCTTCCGACACCCCACTGGCTCACTGCGTAGGCGACTGGAACGATGCCGGAGCGCTGGCGCCGCTGGGCAAACAGACCATCATCTGTCGACACGGCGCCGACAGAATACGCGCGGCCTTTTCCCTGATCTGTCACGCCCCCGCCTCCATCAAGGTGACCTGGCAGGCCGGGACCACACCCGCAGTCGGTGTGGCAACGCTGCTTTATGCTTTGCGTTTTACCGCCACGACTGCAACCTTGCGTACCCTGGCACTGAATGTACAGCAGTTTTTCTCACTGCCGGGATGCCTGTCTCCTGAACTTGCGCGTGATCTGGCACAAACCCGAGTCACGCCGGCAAGCCTGCGCATGTATATGGATACCTGGCTGGGCGCCAGCGCACCCGTTTTCACCAGCAGCCTGAAACATGCCCTGCAGGAATGGCTGGCAACTCCGGTGGCGCCGGAAACCCCCGCCATCGAGGCCTTGCAGGGTTTTGCGCGCCGCGCGGACCTCTTCAGGAATCCGACGGCGCCCCAACGGTTGCTGGATGAGTCATTTCGCCAGGGATGGGAAGGATTGATGATGTATTTGCAGAAGCATCCTGGCGCGATCCAGGACTGGCCCGCGATTATGACGGCATTGTCTGCCCGCTGTGCCTCGCGTGGCGGCCTGCGGCTGCTGACAGTAACGGAAGCCAAGGGGCACGAGTATGAGCATGTGCTGGTCTACGATGCGGCTGATACAACCTTCCGCAACCAGACAGATGCCCCCGATGTGGAAAGAAACCGCTTCTATGTGGCCTGCACTCGAGCCCGCAAATCGCTGACGCTGTTCCGACCTGCGTGAACCCACCGGTGGTCTGGAAGGTCGGAAACGTCACCTGGCCGGAACCAATCATCATTCAGAGGCCGAATTGAGAGACAGCAGAAAGGGACGTAAAAAAGGGCCGCAAAAAAAGGGGCCCGCCGAAGAGGACCCCCTGACTGGGACTGATACACCAGCGAATTTACTGTTCGGCAAACGCCCGTTCAATCACAAATGCGCCGGGACGAGAGGTATTACCTTCGCTGAACCCGCGACGCTCCAGCGCCGTTTTCAGATCGCGCAGCATTTCGGGGCTGCCGCAAATCATGGCACGGTCCGTTTCCGGATTGAGTTCGGGAACACCCAGATCGTGGAACAGCTTGCCGGAATCGATCAGCGCGGTAATGCGGCCTTCATGTCGGAAAGGTTCGCGCGTGACAGTCGGATAATACTTGAGCTTTTCTGACACCATCTCGCCCAGAAATTCGTTTTTGGGCAATTCATTCGTAATATAGTCGTGATAGCAGAGCTCGTTCACAAACCGTACACCGTGAACCAGAATCACTTCATCAAATCTTTCGTACGTTTCGGGATCGCGAATCAGGCTCATGAACGGCGCGAGGCCTGTTCCTGTGGCCAGCATATACAGGCGTTTGCCGGGCAGCAGATAATCAACAAGCAAGGTACCCGTTGGCTTGCGGCCAATGATGATGGAATCGCCAACCTTGATGTGCTGCAGACGTGAAGTCAGCGGGCCATCGGGCACCTTGATACTCAGAAACTCCAGATGATCTTCATAGTTTGCGCTGGCAATACTGTAGGCACGCAGCAATGGCTTGCCGTTGACAGGCAGACCGATCATGGTGAAATGCCCGTTGGAAAAACGCAATGCCTGATCACGGGTGGTGGTAAAGCTGAACAGACGATCTGTCCAGTGATGAATGCTGAGAACTTTGCCTTCCAGAAATGCGGCCATTGTGAAACGTACCTTCAGGGAATAAAAAAGGGAGTGGACAATTATCGCAATTGTACTTAGGACATTGCTTGTCAACGATCAAAGAACCTTCTATTTTAGTGGTTAAATCACCGCAAGGCAGCCGCATTGGTATAATTCTGAACATCTTCCCGGTTGCCCTCCTCATGCCCCCCTCTTCGCACAAGCCCACTCAAAAAGGGTTCATCTCCCTTTCCATGCTGCTTTTCCCGCTGGCCATGGTTCTTTATGAACTGTCTGCCTACATCGGCAACGATATGGTTCAGCCCGCCATGCTCACCATCACGGCCGAATATGGCGTAGACGATGCCTGGGTCGCGTCCTCCATGTCCCTGTATATTCTGGGGGGTGCCTGTCTCACCTGGCTGATCGGTCCGTTGTCAGACACCTACGGCCGTCGGCGCGTCATGCTGGCCGGCGTCGCCTATTTCATTGCCACCAATTTCCTGATTCTGCTGGCCCCCACCATTGAATGGTTTATGGTGCTGCGTTTTCTGCAGGGCATGGGCCTGTGCTTTATTGCCGCCGTGGGCTACGTAAGCATTCAGGAAGCGTTTGAAGAGCTGACTGCCATTCGCGTCATGGCACTGATGGCCAATATCTCCATGGTGGCACCTCTTCTGGGGCCGCTGGCCGGCGCTGCCCTGATCAGCGTTGTCTCCTGGCATTGGGGGTTTGTGATTATTGCCAGTCTGGCCTGTATTTCAATTGTGGGTTTGTACCTGCATATGCCAGAGACGGTGAATCTGGCCCTGCCAAAGAAAATGCCACGGCAGATCTGGCAGCAATACCGCCTGGTGCTCAAAAATCGTCTGTTCATGCAGCTGACGCTGTATTTCCCGATTATCGTCCTGCCAATGCTGGTCTGGATTGGCCTGTCCCCGGTGTTTCTGATCAAGGACATGGGCATGACCAATATGGGCTATGGCCTGTCACAGTTGCCTATTTTTATCAGCCTGATCATCGGTAACCTCGCCCTGGCCAGATACGCACCGCGCTTTCCGGTAGGTCAGTCGGTTTATTTTTCCATTCCCATCATGATTGCCGGCGGCGCACTGCTGATTCTGGCCGGCTTCATTCCCGCCTTCGAGTACCTTGGTCTGGTGGGCGGACTGGCTCTGTCGGCCTTTGCTCAGGGGATCACATTTGCGGTTCTGTATCGCTTTACGCTGATGGCCTCGGATCAGCCCAAAGGCGTGGTTGCCGCCGTGATGAGCCTGATCATGATGCTGATGCAGGCCGTGGGCATTGAACTGTTCAAACTGGTATACGTACATTGGGGACTGGCAGCCCTTTGCGTGATGAACGGCCTGCTCATGCTGGCGTTTGCCGCGCTGACACCCCCGCTCATGCGCAAGGCCATGCGGGTGGCCACGCCCGGGCCGTCGATGCCGGCAGACTAGACGCACGCCTGCTGCACGCGACGCCTACAGTCCGTCCAGCTTCTCGTGCAGTACCTCGCGGCTGATCTCGCCGATCTGCGTGTCCTTTAACGCATCCTGATTGAAGAAAAGCGTGGTTGGCAATCCGCGAGCTTTGAACCGGGAAGACAGGGTCGAATCGGGATCCAGACGAATCCACCGTGCCAGATCCACCAGCCCTTCCTGCTCAAGATATTGAGCAATCTGCACCCTGGATTCTCCCTGATTCACAAAAAGAAAGGTCACCTGGGGGTTATCACGCGCAGCCTGCTCCAGCATCGGCATTTCGCGCCGGCAGGGTCCGCACCAGGAGGCCCAGAGATTGACCACGACCTTGCGGCTCTGCAGCTCTTTCAATCCATGTAACTGGCCGTCCATGCCTGCCAGAGTCACTGACGGCAACGGCTGGGCCTGCGGACCTGGTACCAGAAAACGGATGGCGATCATCAAGGCCGCCACACCCGCCAGCAACGCGCCCCCAAAAGCGCGAAGACGCCAGCCCTGCAGCAGAATCAGCGACACCACGGCCGCCGCAACCGCCCAGGCGATATCCAGACCACCCTGCCACACATAAAAGATGCGCCAGGGTTGCGTCAGAAAGCTGTCCCAGTGGCGAATCACAAACCCCAGACGGGCACTGGCCAGCACCAGCAGCATGACCAGCCACGGCCAGCGATCAAACTGCGGACTGATGCGGCGCGTCAGTACGGCACAGCCCGCCAGCAAAGCGATCACACCTGTGATAACTGCGAGCGCCATGGGAGCAAAGAAAAACGGACCAAGTGCCATGTCAGAAAGAAGCTGGAATCGTGAAGGAAAGTCGCCGACATCATAGCATCAGGGCTAACTGCAATATCGCCGCACCCGCTTTGCATATAATATCAGGCTGTTGCCCATCCCTTGCCGGCGCAAGCCCGCCCCTCTGACCCACGCATGACTATATCGTCCAACACCGCTACAACCGAAAACAAGCGCTCGCCGGTCCTGGTTTCCGTCAGAGGTCTGAAAAAGCATTTCGATCTGGGCGGGCAGCAACGGGTCTATGCGGTCAACGGGGTCTCGTTTGATATCCATGAAGGCGAAACCCTGGGTCTGGTGGGCGAGTCGGGCTGTGGCAAGTCCACGACTGGCCGCAGTATTCTGGGACTGCACGACCTCACCGAAGGCCAGGTCACTTTTCGCGGTCAGGACATTCATCACCTGAAACGCAAGGCGAGACGCCAGGTGCAGCGTGATATGCAAATGATCTTCCAGGATCCCTATGCAAGTCTGAACCCGCGCGCCAGCGTCTTCGACCTGATTGCAGAACCCCTGGAAATCCATGGCCTTTGCCGGGATCCCAAAGAAAAGGCGCAACGCATAGGCAATCTGCTGGAAGAAGTGGGGCTGAATCCCTCGTTTGCGCGACGCTACCCTCACGAATTTTCGGGCGGGCAAAGACAACGCATAGGCATTGCACGCGCCCTTGCGCTGGAACCTGCCTTCATTGTGGCTGACGAGCCTATTTCCGCGCTGGATGTCTCCATTCAGGCGCAGATCGTCCAGTTGCTGCAGCGACTGCAACAGGAACGCGGACTCACTTATCTGTTCATTGCGCATGATCTGGCGATGGTGCAATATGTCTCCGACCGGGTCGGCGTCATGTACATGGGATACATGGCTGAATTGGCTGACAGTGAAGCGCTTTATCATCGTCCTTTGCATCCCTACACCCAGATGCTGCTTTCAGCCATCCCCATTCCGGATCCACAGAAGCAGCGACAGAAAATGCAGCAGACTGTGCCGGGCGAACTGCCCAGCCCCATGACAGCCACCACCGGCTGTGCGTTCAAATCACGCTGTCCTCGCGCCATGCCCGTCTGTGGCACCGAGGCGCCGGTATGGCGGGAGCATGCACCCGCACATTTCGCAGCCTGTCATGCCCTGGACGCGGAGGCAGCGCGGCCATGAAAAAATATGTCCTGTATCGTTTCCTGCTCATGCTGGGCACGATTTTCATCATCGCAACGCTCACCTTTATTCTTATGCACCTGATACCCGGCACGCCGTTTGATCAGGAACGCCAGAGCAGCGCTGCCGTGCAGGAGAACCTGCGGGCGTTCTACAAACTGGATCAGCCGGTTTTCGTCCAGTATCTGCATTATCTGAAGGCCATTGTCACCTTTGACTATGGTCCCTCTATCGCCCGCCCCGACACCACGGTCAATACACTGCTGGCTCGCGGCTTTCCAGTGTCATTTGAACTGGGGCTGATGGCACTTGTGGTTGCCACTCTTTCAGGCATCGCTGCAGGAACTGTCGCAGCCCTGCGCCACAACCGGCTGATCGATCGCACCGTCATGGCAATCGCCGTTGTGGGCATTTCCATTCCCAATTTCGTGCTGGCGACCTTGCTGATACAGGAACTGTCTGTGGGACTGGGATGGTTTCCGGCAGCCACCTGGCGCACGCCCTGGCATAAAGTATTGCCCGTGATTGCGCTGGCCGTGACCCCAATGGCCATTCTGGCCCGTATCACCCGCGCCAGCATGCTGGACGTACTCACGCAGGACTATATGACCATGGCGCGCGCCAAAGGCTTATCGCCCTGGCGCGTTGTTATCCGGCATGGCCTGCGCAATGCGCTGCTGCCTGTCATCACGCTGCTTGGCACGCTGGCCGCATCCATTCTTACCGGTACCTTCGTGATTGAAAAAATCTTTGCCATTCCCGGGATGGGACGATATTTCGTCGATTCCATCAGCACCCGTGACTATCCGGTCATCATGGGTACCACCGTTTTCTACAGTGCCATCCTGGTGTTCATGCTGTTTCTGGTCGACATTGCCTACGGTCTGCTGGATCCGCGCATCGCGCTGCACCGGAAGGGGCGATCATGAACATGAAAACAAAGGAAGCAGTCATTACAGATGACATGTTCACACCCATCGCCGCGCAAACGGATTCGGTGCAGGACATTGTCAGGCCCTCGGTATCCTACTGGCGCAACGCGTGGCTGCGGCTTCGCAGCAATCCTGCGGCAATGGCCGGTCTGGCCTTTCTGATAATGCTGATTGTGATGGCAATTCTTGCGCCCATGCTGTCTGCCTGGTCCGTCACGGCGCAGGATCTCAAAAGCCAGAATATGCCGCCCTCTTCCCAGCACTGGTTTGGCACCGATGAACTGGGCCGCGATATCTTCGTGCGCACCTGGTATGGCGCGCGCATCTCTCTGTTCGTGGGTTTCATGGCGGCGCTTATCGACTTTGTGATCGGCGTCACCTACGGTGGCTATAGCGGCTACAAGGGTGGAAAAACCGACATTGCCATGATGCGTGTACTTGAAGTCCTTTATGGACTGCCCTATCTGCTGGTGGTCATCCTGCTGATGGTTGTCATGGGCCCCAGTCTGTTCACTATCATTATTGCGCTTACGATCACCGGCTGGATTAGCATGGCGCGCCTGGTGCGCGGCCAGGTATTGCAACTGAAAAACCAGGAATATGTCACGGCCTCGCGCTCTTTCGGCGCTGGTACCGCGCATATTATCCGTCGCCATCTGCTGCCCAATGCCATGGGTCCGATACTGGTGCAAATGACCTTGACCGTACCCAGCGCTATCTTTGCCGAAGCCTTTCTGAGCTTCCTGGGGCTGGGCGTGCAGGCACCCTACGCCAGCTGGGGCGTCATGGCCAACGATGCCCTGGGCGTCATCCTCTCAGGTGACTGGTGGCAGCTCTTTTTCCCGGCTCTGTTCATTTCCCTGACCATGTTCGCCTTCAACGTGCTGGGTGACGGCCTGCAGGACGCGCTGGACCCCAGACTCGGGAGGGGCAAATGAACTCAGTCACTTCATTGCAGCAATCCACATCATCGCAACAATCTACGCCATTGCTTCAGGTTCGCGATCTGTCATTGCGCTTTCGCACCTATGGCGGCCATGTTCACGCGCTCAGACAGGTCTCCCTGCACGTTCATCGCGGGGAAACGCTGGCAATCGTGGGCGAATCGGGCAGTGGCAAATCTGTAACCAGTCTGGCCATTATGGGACTGCTGCCCAAAACCAGCGCCCAGATTACAGACGGCAGCATTACCTTCGATCAGCGCGAACTGACCGGGCTCAAACCCGGCGAATGGCGCGATATCCAGGGAAAACGCATCGCCCTGATTTTTCAGGATCCCATGACGGCCCTGAATCCCACGCTCAGCATTGGCGAGCAGATGACAGAAGGCTTGCGACGACATCTGAAATACTCTGCGGCACAGGCCCGGGCACGCGCCATCGAAATGCTGGAGCTGGTGGGCATTTCCAGTGCTCCGCAACGGTTAAAACAGTTTCCGCACGAATTTTCCGGCGGCATGCGCCAGCGCATTGTTATTGCCATTGCGCTCATGTGCGATCCGCAATTGCTGATTGCCGATGAACCCACCACCGCACTGGATGTCACCGTGCAGGCGCAGATACTCTCCCTGTTCCGGGAAATCCAGGCGCGCACCGGCGTTGCCATCATTCTCATCACGCATGATCTGGGCGTGGTGGCGGGCATCGCGGATCGGGTCACGGTGATGTACGCCGGGCAATGCGTGGAAACGGCCGATGTGCATTCGCTGTTCGCGCGTCCCTCCCATCCCTATACGCGTGCGCTGCTTGCCTCGGTGCCGCGTCTGGACATGCCGGCGGCCAGTCTTAAGGCCATTGCCGGCCAGCCACCAGATCTGTTTGCGCCCCCTGCCGGCTGTGCCTTCGCAGCCCGCTGCCCACATGCCATGCGGGTCTGTACACAATTTGAGCCGCCCGCCACGCCGCTGCCCGAGGCGGCCTGGGTACGCTGCTGGCTGCAGGATCCACGCGCCGGGCGTCGCATCCAGGATTCTGCAGAACCCATTGCTGCCGTCTGACCGTCCTGTATATCTTCGATTCTGACGAGATCGGCCAACAAGGTGGGTCGGCACATTCCTTTTCCGCCCACGACACCAGCATTTTGCGGTATGTTTGCAACATCAGAATCTTCAGGAATCACTTAGTCCGGAATCGCCATGAAAAAAATGCTGTCTGCTGCCGTGCTTGCCGCTACTTTGGGCCTGGCACTGCCCACCCTCTCTCACGCCGAAAAAGTCCTGCGTCTCAATAATGTGGAAGAGCCCTCTTCTCTCAATCCCGCGCTGGGCCTGAACCTGATTTCGTGGGAACCGCTGAACAATCTGATGGAAGGGCTGGTGCGCCTTGACGACAAACACAACGCCGCGCCCGCCACGGCAGAAAAATGGGAGATCTCTGCAGATGGCAAAACCTACACCTTCCACTTGCGTCCCAATGCGAAATGGTCTGACGGCTCGCCTGTGACCGCTGGCGACTTCGTCTATGGCTGGACGCAACTGCTGACACCGGCCACCGCCTCTCCTGCCGCTTTCCTGCTGTACGACATTGCCGGCGCCGAAGCCTTTAATGCCGGCAAAGGATCGGCCGACGCCCTGGGCCTTCGCGCCGTGGATGATCACACGCTGCAGGTCACACTGAACGCACCCAGCCTGTCGTTCCTGAACATTCTGACCAATCCGGGCTTTGCGCCGGTAAACCGGAAAGTGGCCGAGGCCAATCCCAAATGGTATGCCGAAGCGGATTCCTACGTGAGTAACGGTCCCTTCCTGCTGAAAGAATGGGATCACGCCAGCAGCATGCGTTTTGAAAAGAACCCCAATTACTGGGACAACGACGCAGTAAAACTGGACGCGGTAGACTGGGTCATGATCAATGATCTGAACACCAGCTATCAGATGTTCCGCACTGGCGAACTTGATGCCACGCCTTCTCCCCTGCCGGCTGCGCTCTATGACAAGGTGAAAGACAGCAAGGAATTCCAGACCGTGCCACAAGCCGGCGTATATTTCTTCCGCTTTAACATCAATATGCCGCCGTTCCAGAATGCTGACATTCGCCGCGCCTTCGCGCTGGCCGTGAACCGGCAGGACATTGTCGACTATGTGGTCAAACAGGGCCGCAAGGCAGCCGATGCCTTTGTC
Source organism: Advenella kashmirensis (assembly GCA_040393685.1). Lineage (GTDB taxonomy): Bacteria > Pseudomonadota > Gammaproteobacteria > Burkholderiales > Burkholderiaceae_B > Advenella > Advenella kashmirensis_C. Next base: position 19,064 of record JBEBTQ010000014.1, read on the forward strand.
AGCCCCGGCTTTACGGGGCCCGACGGCAAGGATTTCTACGAAGGCAGCAAAGGCTTTGTACAGACCGACGCCAGTCAGGCGCAAGCCCTGCTGAAAAAAGGCATGGAAACCGAAAAATATACGACCCTGCCGCCCGTCACCCTAAGCCATATCAACAATCCGGACGATCGCAAAATCGCCCAGGCGCTGCAGGCCATGTTCAAGGAAAATCTGGGCGTGGACGTACAATTGCAGGGCATTGAAAGCAAAGTGTTCTATACCCAGCAACGTGGCGGCAAGCTGCAGTTTTCGCGCAGCTCATTCACCAACGATTATGCCGATCCCTACAACTCGCTGGAAAGTTTCGTCAGTGGTTCCAGCATGAACCGGACAGGCTGGTCAAACCCGAAGTATGATGAACTGATCAAGGCGGCCCGAACCGAAACGGATGCGGCCCGGCGCTGGGAACTGTTGCAAAAATCCCAAAAAGTCCTGTTTGATGACATGCCCATTTTCCCGTTGTTCTTTTACAATCAGGGCTTCATGCAAAAAACCGGCGTTACCGGCATCCTGCGGCACCCGGTGGGTTATATTGATCTGAAAACAGCGGATATTCAATGACAGCAGACGGGGGAAACCATGTATGACGTTGTTACGGCGGACCTTGAAAATCCAGAGCACGCAAGTGCCGTCCTGACAGTCCTTAATGCCTATGCCTCTGACCCGATGGGGGGCGGTGAACCCCTGTCAGCCTATACACAGAAAAACCTCATCGCATCGCTCAAGAAACGCAGCAATATCTACACCATACTGGCGTTCGACCACCAGGAACCCATTGGCATTGCCTTGTGCTTTGAGGGTTTCTCTACGTTTGCCTGCAAGCCGCTACTCAATATTCACGATTTCGCGGTCGTGTCCGGCTATCGCGGACAGGGCGTAGGCAAACAGCTGCTCGCACGCGTCAAGCAGTTGGCTCGCAATCTGGGCTGCTGCAAGATCACGCTGGAAGTGCTGGAAGGCAACGCCCCTGGCAAGGCGCTATATACCAGCCAGGGCTTTGAACCCTACACACTGGGTCCGCAAACCGGCAAGGCACTCTTCATGCAGTGCCCCATCGACAACAGCTGAGCAGCTCCGATCTATTGCGGCGCGTATTGTGCCGCCGAGGGATGAATCTGGCGTTTGATGGGGCCTGCTACTTTGACGTAAGCATCCACGATACGCTGGAACCATTGACCCACCGCCGAGTCATCCTTCCAGTATTGGAAACCG
>JBEBTQ010000015.1:0-20228 GCA_040393685.1 Advenella kashmirensis
GGATTTACCACGCCTGAAGCCTATCGACGCCATCTGCAAAGCGATCGAAACCTGTCTCGCAAGGAGATAGAGCGTCGCGTTGTGGCCTACAAGGATCGGCTGGATCTTGCCAAACTCAAGATTATTGCAGGTGTGTTGGACGTTCCGCTGGGTGATCTGACGCAACGGGATCAGGCCTATCAGCTGGCCAAGGCCAGGCAGCGCACCCGGATAGTCAAGCGAATTGCAGTTGTCATCGGTGTGCTGGCTTTGATGGCAATGGCACTGGGCGTCTATGCCTGGAGTGAAAGAAACTCTGCGCAATCCATGCTTTCCCGTTCACTGTATTTGTCGGGATTGAACAAGATAGACCAGAAAGAAGTCGCAGAAGGCGCGGCCTATATGGCGGCAGCGACCCGTTATGGGAATGAAAGAACAGCGTTATATGTGCAGTCCATGCTGATGGGCCAGAATGGCATGACGCTGATGCCGCGGGTAGATTCCAAACCGGTGTTCAGCCCGGACGGACACTGGCTTGCTTCTGTGAATGCGACATCCAGCGCGCAACGCGGCTTGCAGATATGGGACGCGCATACGCAGAAACTGCATACGATTGTGAACGACGCCAATGTCGGTTCATTTTCCAGGATGCAGTTTGACAGTCGTAACGTACTTTACTTCACAACTGCCGATAACAAGATTGCGTCCTGGCAGGAAGGCAAATCTGTCGATGCAATCTACGAAGTGCCCGCGAATATGCGGCTTTCCTCGTTCACAGTGGACGACGAAGCACATTGGCTGGTCATTCAGGGCTGGCCCTCCGAACAGGGCAAAATGCAGCAGGTCAAATCACAACTGTTTAATCTTCGGACGCGCCAGCTGGAGATCGACGATATACCGTCCCGCAATACGACATTGGTCAGAGGAGATCAGGTTAATATCGAATCCCGCGGCAGAGTGATTGCTTTCTACGAAACCGGCAGTGATGAGAATCGAGTTCAGCTTTATCCGGTGAATGCTCAGGGGCAGCTGCAGCCAAGCCAGGAATATCGGGTGTCCGGCGGAATCAATCGTTTGATATTCAGTCCGGATGCCCAACATGTATTCGTACAGGCGGTCAATGGGGTGTATCACATTGATCTGCAAAACACTGAGCATGAGGCCGTCAGAATTCCCAACGTGGCTATATCCGAGGACGTTGATTTCAGTGGGGATGGGAAAACCTATACACTGGTATGGCAGGAAAGTTATTCCGTTCGTGATATGCAGACAAATCGCGAGCTGTCATCGGGCCGCGCGCCCATCAATCTGTCGCGATTGCTGCGCGATGATATATCGAATGCGTCACCCGATATGACGCAACGGGTGGATCTGCTGGAAGGTTCATATTATCTGACAACGGCGCAGGCGCCAGCCTTGCTGCGCAAGCAAATTGACCTGGGAACAGATCTGAAGTCATTCAGCAGCACCACGGATAGCAAGGGGATAGTACTTCTCAAAAGGAACAGTCATTCGTTGCAATATCTGTCCCTGGAGGGAGAAGAGACGCCGCGGGAGTTCATCAGGACACCCACGCAGATTCAAGACTTTGCCGGCAATGATGAACATGACTTTATCTATACCGTTTCGGTTCCGGAGAATAAATACAACGAGGTGCGCTTTTTTCGTGCCGGCACCGGAGAGCCATTTGGCAAGCCGCTGAAGGTCAAGGGCCTGCTTTCTTTTAGCGGCGATGGTAAGCGGATGTCGTCGCGAATGGATGAAACAAAGCTGGGGGTCTGGGATATCGAGACAGGCGACATGGTGCAATCGTTTGACCTGAAGACCAATGAGAAATATAAGCTGTCTGAGGATTTGTCCCGCATTCTGATTCTGGATGCGCAAAACAACTGGCGGGTGGAAGATGTCAGTACCGGCAAGGTTTTGCATCGTGAGAACACGCGAATCAAGGGCGCGTATTTCACACCAGATAATCAATATCTGCTGGCCTATTTCAGTGACAATGCAAAACTGTATGATCTGAATGATTTTGTCAGCCAGATGACGGTGCCCACAGCGGGAGAGACACCCAAGGCACAGCTGAGTCCTGACAACAAAATACTTGCCATGGCCGAAGACAATAAATATCTTCGGTTGTGGAATCTGGAGAAGAAACAGCCGGTAGGCCAGAAAATTCGCAATGATCCGTCCAGCGGCTTTCTGCAGTTTTCTGAAGACAGCAAGTATCTGTTCACTTCCGATCCCGTAGGCGTAGGCAATGAGAAAGGGATTGCCATGTACGATACGACTACCGGTATGCCGGTTGTGATGCCGTTTGGTATCAGCCGGATTTCAGATATGATGATGCTGGACAATGGCAAGGATATTCTGACCCTGGATGCAAGGGTGGGTCTGTACATTCTGAATGTATGGGCGGTGCCCAATGCATTGCTGGCGCCCGCCAAAGAACTGGCTGATCAGACCGAGATCTATTTTGGCAAAAAATATGACAATGAAGCCGCCGCCGTGATTGATACGCCGCAGCAGGCTCAGCGCCCCGATTCCTGGTTCTTTAAGGACCCCTATGTGCGTTCGCCCGTGCCGGGATCTTCGGTACCGTTGACTGCCTATATTGAAAAATATATTCCGATACGTGATGAGCGGCAACTGAAACTCGTGGAAAATTACTGGCGTTTCCATCCTATGGCCAGAGCAGCGATGGCTGTGTATTTCAGCCAGACCAGGGACACAGAATTCGTTGCCCGCAACCTGATCCGTATGGTTCGGCTGCAGCTTGAAAGGGTGAAGGATGCGCAGGTCAGAGAAAAAACCATGGCATTGCTGGAGCAGGCACAGAAAAATTTTCAGGAGCAACCTTGAATGAAACTATCCCGTCAGACAAAAAGCATTCTGCTACTTATTGGCGCCGTGATTGTCATTGTTCTGACCTGGACAGGGCTGGGTCAAATCTATCCCAGAATTAACGAATGGTTCTATTTGCCTGAGAAACTATATAGAACGCTCAGAACGCTCATGGGGTCAGATCCGGTTGCCTCGTCGCTGCCCCCTGCAAATCTTCCCTGGCAACTGACCTTTGTAAAAATCGCGGTCACTGTGGCGCTTCTTGCCGGGATGTATCGCATCGCCCAGCGACTGTTTGTTGAATATTACACGCAGTTTCGCATGCTGTTTCGCCGGAATCATGTATTGGTGCTTGGCGTCAACAACAAGGGAAAGGCACTATTGAATGACCTGAAAAAAACGCATGATATGACTGGTGTGGCCGTGGAAATCAACGCCGATCAATCGAATGCGGGGTTACTGCGGCGCGATGGCCATCTGGTTTTCTACGGAGACGGTACAGAAAGTTCGGTATTGCAGGAGGCTGGTATCCGCAGGGCCCGTTACATGATCTGCTTTCTGGAGAATGAACAGACCACAATCAACGTAGTGAAGGCATTGCATCAGATAACGGACAAGCATCCTGGCAAATACCAGGTCCGCTGCTTTCTGCATATTGCAAATGCAAGAATCAGTTCAATGCTGCAGCAGTCCGACTATTTTGAAGATGAAAGAGAGAAGGGCATTGACCTGAGGTTTTTCAATCATCATCAGATGGTCGCGCGACAGTTCTTTTCAACTTTCCCCTATGCCTATGCCGAAGCTCTACGCAACCCGGATACTGTCTTCAGGCTGGTTATCTTTGGGTCCGGCGATACGGCCAAAGCATTGCTTGTTCAGGCGCTTCAGGTCATGCATACACGCAATGCTGCATCCCCGGAAATTGTGCTTTGCGGAACGCAGGCGGCGTTGGCGTACAGACAGATCGAAGCCGAGTATCCCGGTGTCGGACTGGTTGCATCAATTACCTATATGGAGTTTGATGGCACCTACGATCACGTTCTCGGAAAATTTGTCATTGATCCTGCGGAAAACGTTGTCCCGCTTGTGATTGCAGCATTTGACGATGATGCCGCCAATCTCAAGCTGGCACTTGAAATACTGCATGCAACTCCGGCGTCATCGTTTCGGGTCTATGCGCTGAATTATCACAATGATGGTTTGAACGCGCTGTTAAGATCAAAACAGAACAGACTGAACCGCCTGTCATTCTTTGGCAGTCTGGAATCGGTTTGCCAGATCGAACTGATAACCCAGGAAAAACTGGACACGGTTGCGCGCGCCATCCACGAAGACTATTTGCAGCATCTGGCACCGCAGTCTGGCGCGGTAAGCGAAAGCGATGCCTATAAGCAATCCTGGGACGCGCTGAATGAAAATGCGAAAGATGCCAACCGGGCGCAGGCAGATCACATTCCCTACAAACTGGCGATGTGCGGAAAGCTGGTTGGGGTGAATGACACGATGGCCCAGGAAAACAGCGCGCATTCCAGATCTCTTTCGTTTACCCAGTCCGATGTGGAGCTGCTGGCACAGGTCGAACATAAGCGGTGGATGGCACAGCGCTATCTGGCGGGCTGGCGTTATGGCGCGCAACGGGATGATCTGCGACGATTACATCCGTCCATGGAGGCGTGGGAGTTGCTACCCGAGTCAGAGAGGCAGAAAGACCGGGATGTGATATTGCGCATTCCTCATTTGCCTTTGCATGCCATTCTCTTGCAGCGCTGACCGCGACAGGGTCTCCCGGGGGCACCGCTTTCGGTGTATATTGTGCGCTGTCCGGGTTGACGGTTTGTCTGGCCGTCATCGGTGGTCAAAAAATGGGGGCGCTGCGAGTCAACATTGCGCCCTTTCTGACGGTTGTTGTACGACACCGTTTTCAACGTTGGGAAGAACATCCCGTGGTAACCGAAATTTCCTCGTCGCGCACGCCTTTGCTTCGCGCAGAAAATCTCAGTCGTAATGATCCGGAGGGCAAACAGGTATTGCTGCATCCGGCCACATGCAGCGTCTTTCCTGGAGACCGGATTGTGCTGTCCGGCGCGTCCGGCTCAGGTAAAAGCGTGTTCATGCGAACCCTGGCGTTGCTGGACAAGCCAGATACCGGGAAGCTAACAGTCAGGGGCGAACCGGTGGACCTGATGGAATCCGGAAAATATCGGGCTCAAATTGCATATATCCGGCAGCGGCCGGTTCTGCTGCATACCAGTGTAGAGGGTAATCTGACATTCCCATTTGCGCTACGGGTGAACCGCGACAAAAAGTATGACAGACAGAAAATTGAACGATTTCTGCATGCCATCGACCGCGATCCGTCTTTTCTGGAGAAGGCATCGGGTGCGCTGTCGGGTGGAGAAATGCAGCTGGTCTGCCTGATCCGGGTCCTGCAGCTGGATCCATGTTTATTGCTTCTTGACGAACCTACCTCGGCACTGGATGAGAGTACTGCGCAGCTGGTCGAGCAACTGATTGCGCACTGGATGGATGCCAATCGTCATGAAACCGCCACCTTATGGATCAGTCACGACGAGCAGCAGAAGCAACGCGTGGGAGACCGGTTATGGCAAATGAGCAAAGGTCATCTGAAGACAGATGAAATGTCGGGAGCAGGCGATGAACAGTGATTACATTAATATTTCGGTCGCGGAGATCGGACTGGCCGCATTGCTCATTCTGGCCAATGGACTGATTTCGATATTCCTGAAGCTTCGGCTGGAAAAGCAGTTGCTGATTGCATCGGTGCGTATGGTGGTGCAGCTCTTTGCCATTGGCCTGATTCTCAAGTGGGTGTTTGCTGCAGACAAGTGGTATATCGTAGTGGCCATCATGACTGTCATGACCGTGATTGCCGGACTGGCCGCCCGAAACCGCAGTCGTATCCGCTACCAGGGCATGCAGTTCGATGCGCTGTTTTCCATCTGGATTCCGTCCTGGATGATCATGGGCGTTGGTCTTGTCCTCATCCTGCGAATTGAACCCTGGTACTCGCCTCAATATGTGATTCCTGTTCTGGGTATGATCATGGGTAACACGCTTACCGGTGTCTCGCTGGGGCTGGATCGCATTACAACTGAATTAACGCAAAGACGAGATCATGTGGAAATGATGCTCTCGCTTGGCGCTACCGGATGGGAAGCCTATCGTGAAGCCGCGCAGAATGCGGTCAGGGCGGGGATGATGCCTACGATCAACAGCATGATGGTCATCGGCCTGGTTAGTCTGCCCGGCATGATGACAGGTCAGATTCTTGCGGGACAGGACCCGGAACAGGCCATTCGCTACCAGATCCTGCTTATGTTTCTGCTGACCGCTTCATCCGGCATCGCTTGCATGCTGGCTGTATTGCTCGTTTTCCGACGGGTATTTTCGGCGCAAAACAATTTTCAGTACTGGAAACTGCAAGAGCCTTCCTGATTAATCACGCCTGCAATTAAAGAATAATTGCCCCGTCCACTGCCTTTTGGCGATGGCGGGGCAATTTTGCATTTGCGTCCCAATTTCAAATGTCATAAGGGTTATCCCTAGATGGATAGCAACTGTAATTTCGCTACACTTAATCCATAATATAGATGATAGTCCATAATATGGATTATTCACGCAGACGCCACGTAGTTTATTCAAATAATAAGCGGCGCTTTTACTCATTTACGGGCAGGCGAAACTGTATTGGACTGTTTCGCCTCTCGAGATTTCATTTGAAAAACTGGAGACATCCTTATGATTTACTCACGTCGCGCGGTACTGGCCAGTCTCATCGCCTGTGCCGGCATCACCGCTTTTCCCGCAATTGCTAGCGCTGCCAGCGAGTGGCCGACCCAGCCTATTACACTTGTTGTTCCCTTTCAGCCAGGTGGTGGCACTGATGCCGTTGCACGCAGTTTTGCAAAGGCAGCGGAAAAGCATTTTCCCAAGGGCATGATTGTGCTCAATAAATCCGGAGCGGGCGGTGCCGTCGGCTGGAAATATGTGCTGAATCAGAAACCGGATGGCCATACGCTCGCCGTGGTGACAGGTGAATTCGTGACTTTGCCTTTGCTGAATCTGTTTGATCGTTCCTATAAAGACTTCACGCCTCTGGTCCAGTTGAATGCCGATCCAACGACACTGGTTGTGCATGCAGACTCACCCTACAAGACCGTTGAAGATTTCCTGGCTGCAGCTAAAAAGAACCCGGACGGTATGAACGTGGGTACGCCGGGAACCGGTGCCGTGTATGACGTGGCGCTGAGCGCCTTCGAAGTCAAATCAGGCACCAAGGTAACGCATGTTCCATATCCTGGTTCGGGTCCGTCTTTACTGGCCTTGCTGGGCAAGCAGGTGGATGCGGTCGCAACCAGCCCGGCTGAAGCCGCAGAATATGTGCGTAGCGGCAAACTGCGGCTGCTGGTGGTCATGAACGAAGAGCGTGTGCCGGAATTCAAGGATGTGCCGACAGCAAAAGAAAAAGGGATTGATGTGTCTTACGGTACCTGGCGCGGCGTGGCCGGTCCGAAAAATATGCCGCCGGAGGCAGTGAAAGTTTTGTCGGAAGCTTTCGAACAGGTGGCGCAGGATCCGGAACTGATCAAGTCGATCAAGGATCAGAACCTGGGCTATGTGTACGCGGATGGCGAAACATTCCGCAAGAAAATGGAAGTCGAAACAGAAGGCTATGCCAAGGTACTGAAAGAGCTGGATATTAAATAGACCGGCGAATTTTCGTTACTCACAACTCACATTTTGCCCCGCAAGGCCGGGGCCAAGGAATTCTCATGAGCGAACTCACCCCCTATCGTTATCCCAATCCCGCTGAGGCGCTGAAAGATATTGTTGTGCCTCACGCCGTGCCTGAAGACGAACGCGTCTGGGTGCCGCAAGCGCCCAACGTCTGGTTTCGTCCTCTCTGTTTGAACGTATCCCAGGGATACTGGATGAATCTGCTGCGCGTCAGAAAATCCGGCGTGCTGAGCTGTCATCGGCACCCACAGCCGGTACATGGCTATGTGATCAAGGGCACATGGCGCTATCTGGAGCACGACTGGGTAGCAACGGAAGGCAGCTATGTCTTTGAGCCACCGGGCGAAACACATACGCTATATGTACCGGAAGATGTGGAAGAAATGATAACCATGTTTCAGGTCAATGGCATCATGTATTACGTGGACAGTGAAGGCAATCATACAGGTTATGAAGATGTGTTTGTAAAACTGGATATGTGCCGCAAGCACTATGAAAGCGTTGGACTGGGTGCTGATTACGTTGATCAGTTCGTGCGCTGATCATGACGAAAGCAAAAGCGAATTACGATTTTTCGGGGCGCTGTGCCGTTGTAACCGGGGGCAGCAGCGGAATTGGTCTGGATATTGCACAGCATTTGCTTGCTGCTGGCGCAGATGTGTGGGTATGGGACAGGAATGCGCCGCCAGAGGATTTGCTGCAACAGGGTGTGCAATTCAGTCAGGTTGACGTTTGTGATAGCGCGACACTAAATGACGCTTGCAATAAGGCAGCCGGCAAATACGGACATATCGACATGCTGGTCAATTGCGCCGGTTTTGCCGGTTCGACCCGGCCGCTGGAAGAAACCGATCCGCAGGAATGGCAACAGGTCATCGCAGTCAATCTGGTGGGTGTTTATAACACTTGTCGTGTGGCTGTACCGGTCATGAAACCGGCAACGGCAGCGCGAATCGTCAATATCGCATCGCTTGCCGGCAAGGAAGGCACGCCAAATGCGTCGGCGTATAGTGCGGCCAAGGCTGGCGTACTGGCCCTGACAAAATCGCTGGGCAAAGAGCTGGCACAGACGGCCATGCGCGTTAATGCAATTGCGCCTGCCGCCATCAATACGGCACTGCTGCAGCAGATGTCGCCATCACATGTGCAAACCATGATCGATAAAAGCCCCATGAAACGGCTTGGCGAGTGTGAAGAGGTATCTGATCTGACGCTCTGGCTGCTGTCCGAGTCGTGTTCTTTCAGTACCGGTGCGGTATTTGATCTGTCCGGTGGCCGTGCCACCTATTGATGGAATTTTGGAAAACGTATGAGCTTTAAATCAGATTTGTTAAAAGGTAAAACCGCTGTCGTGACAGGCGGAACGCAGGGAATCGGGCGCGCCATTACGGAAGCGCTGGCCGAACTTGGCGCGAAAGTTTACGCGGCGGGGCTTGCTTCAGCGACCGATGAGTCATATCGTCATGAAACCATCAGCGAAGCCATTCTGGACATTACGCAGGAAGAGGAGATTGATGCATTCGTGCGTTCACTGGATCGTGTGGATATTCTCATCAATTGCGCCGGTATCATCGCAAGGGTCGAGGAATTCAAACTTCCCGTGTTTGAGAAGGTGATCGACGTCAATCTGATCGGAACCATGCGTTTGTGCGAGGCGTTGCGCCCGTTGCTGGCTGAATCGAAAGGTTGCGTCGTCAACATGGCATCCATGCTCAGCTTCTTTGGGGGCGGGCTGGTGCCGGGCTACAGTGCCAGCAAGGGTGGGATTGCACAGCTGACCAAGTCGCTGGCAATTGCTTATGCCCAGGAAGGGATTCGCGTGAACGCCGTGGCGCCTGGCTGGATTGCCACGCCCCTGACCGAAGCGCTGCAGAATGATGAAAGCCGGGCAAAACCGATTCTGGATCGCACGCCGCTCAAGCGTTGGGGAACGCCAGAGGATGTGGCGCGTGCCGTCATCTTTCTGTGTTCAGACGCGTCTTCGTTCATGACGGGTGTTATCATGCCGGTTGATGGTGGCTATATGGTAACTTGACTTTTCATCATGACAACAATCACTCCTCTGCAGGACAAGCCGGGCCAGAAAGTGGCCGGCACCGCTTCATTTTCCAAGTTCATGCGTGTGTTGGACGCCATTGCAGTCAATGCAGCAACGGGCGTGACCATACAGGATCTGAGCCGGTCAGTGGGATATCCCAAACCCACGCTGTACCGAATTGTGGATGCACTGCAGGCAGAGGGGCTGATTATCAACAAGGGCGGCCAGACGTTCAGTCTGGGACCTCGCCTCATCAGCCTGGCCAGTCAGGCACTGGAAAGCTCCGATATTCGCAAGGTATGCCGTGAACAGCTGCTGGCGCTGCGCGATATCACAAGTGAAACAGTCCACCTTGCTGTGCCGGTAAACGGCGCCATGACATATATAGACAAGCTGGAGAGCCCGCAGGCGGTACGCATGAACTCACGTCTGGGCAGTCAGGTCACGCTGTACTCCAGTTCCGTAGGCAAGGCCTATCTGGCCGCGCTGCAGGATGAGGCGCAACGGGATCGCATGATTGACGCCATCGAATTCCGGAAATTTACCGACACGACCGTACTGTCGGCCGACACCCTGCTGGCAGAAATCGCCCAGATTCAGCACCAGGGCTATTCCGAAGACCGTGAAGAAAACGAACGTGATATTTTCTGCTACGGCTGCGCCATTGTTGATCGCAACGCCAATCCGGTCGCCTGCATCAGTATCAGCATCCCGCTATTTCGTATCGCGGCAGACAGACAGAAGACCTATATTGAGCCTTTGATAGAGGCATGCCAGGCGATCTCAAAGAAACTGAGATTGCTGGATATTGACGCATAAAGGCTGAGATCGCCCGAGTTTAGGTGAGTGGAAAATTGCATCCCTTCTTGCTGCTGTGTAGCTTCATTGCCGGGCAGTTGAGTATGAAAGATTTGCCTTTACTATCTACGAAATTCCAGAGCGCCAGCCACTGAATTGACATTTCTTTTTCAAAAGATAATAATGCAACCTGTACGTACAGGTTGTACGTACATCGTTGCGGCCGACACAAAAAGCATGATCATCCGGCCGCCGGCGACATACCATTCCTTTAACACACCCCTATAACCAAAAAGGTTGGGTCGGATGATGACACAAGAACGTTCCCTGTTTCCCATGTTCCAAACCATGCAGAAAATCCCTGGCGGATTGATGCTGATTCCTCTTATTCTGGGTTCAATTATCGGGACGTTCGCGCCCGAAGCGCTCGGGATTGGCAGTTTCACAACGGCACTTTTTAAAAATTCTGCGCTACCGCTTATTGCATTATTGATTTTTGCCACAGGTACGCAGGTCAATATGCGTACTGGCGGTCCAATCCTGGCGACTGCCGGGACTATTCTTCTTTGTAAAACGATTATCCCGGCCAGCCTGATCATTCTGTTGGGCAGTTTTGTTGGTATTGATGGTGTATGGGGCATTTCCATTCTTGCCTTGCTTGCTGCCTTTGATAATAGTAATGGTGGTTTGTGGCTGGCATTTACTGGTCAGTACGGTGACAATCGTGATCGCGGCGCTTACGTTGCCAGCGCGGTCAATGACGGACCTTTTTTCAGTCTTCTGTTCCTGGGCGCATCAGGCCTGGGTGACATTCCGCTTATTGCGCTTGTGGCAGCGCTGGTTCCTTTCCTGCTGGGTGTAGTAGTTGGTAATCTGGATGTGCAATGGCGCAAGGTCCTGGATCCCGTTCCAAACATTGTGATTCCTTTTTTTGCTTTCGCGCTGGGTACGGGTATCAACCTGTCCGCTATTGTCAGCGGAGGGACAACCGGCATTATTCTGGGATTCCTGATCAGCCCTATCACTGGTTTCCTGGTTTATCTTGGATATAAACTCATCCTCAGACGTGGCGGCAAAAGCGGTATCGGCTTTGCGGCGGGAACCACTGCCGGTAATGCGATTGCAACGCCAGCAGTTGTGGCGGCCGCCGATCCCCGCTTCCAGGTTTATGTTGAGGCAGCAACAGCGCAGGTTGCTGCATGCGTGCTGATCAGCTCCATCATGGCTCCATTGCTGGCCTCGTGGTTCTTGAAACGTGCTGGCGAACTCAAACCTGTGCAGGATAACTCCTTGGACCTGGATGCTACCGAGGGTGATCCAGTCAGATTATGAAACCTGAAATAGCAATTATTGCAGATGACCTGACCGGTGCAGGTGACTCGGCCGTGCAGTTTGTTCGTTGCGGCTGGGAAACGCAGTTATATGTAGGCGGATCCGAAGAAGCCTTTGGTCTGGGTGATATGCAGGCCGAGGTGGTCTCGGTCAACAGTAACAGCCGGGCCATGGCACCGCAGGAAGCTGCCGAGTCGGTCACGCGGGAAATTCAGACATTCCGCGACCATGACGTTCGTCATGTGTTCAAGAAAGTGGATTCAACCCTGCGCGGTGCATTCGCCGCAGAAATCGAAGCGGCCCGTCAGGCCTGGCGCGATGACGCGGTTGCGGTAGTATGTCCTGCCTTTCCAGCAACAGGACGTACGCTGGAGCAGGGCGTGCTGCTGGTTAATGGTAAACCCGTGACAGAAACATCGGCAGGCACGGATCCGGTCACGCCAGTCACTGAAAGTCATGTGCCTTCGCTGTTAGGCTGCAAATTGATCAGCCCCTCGGCGGAAGAAACGCCTGAATCGTTGGCGGATAAAATCGGCAACAGCGGACCCATTGTGGTGGTGGATGCTGCCACTGACGCAGATCTGAAACGCCTGGCAAAAGCCATCGTTCTTGTCGGCGAGCGCGCCCTGCCGGTAGGTGCAGGCGGCCTGGCCATGGCCATGGCGGCTGCATGGGCGGGCAATAACCGTTCAGATGAAATTGTGCTTGCCGTGGTCACGTCGCAGCATAGTGCGACGCGTTCACAGGTAGAGGCGCTGGCAGAGCAGGGCGCAACGATATTGACGCCCGAGCCCGACATATTGGCTGACCAGGATCGCTGGCAACAATGGCAACAGCAGATGCTGGCACAGGATCAGGATCAGAACCTGGCTAATTCAGTTGTGGTATTGCTCGCACCTTCGCAGCAAGTACCTGGACTGTCGTCGGCGACTGTAGCTCTTCGACTGGGTCAGATTGCACTTGAAATCGTGCGCCAGGGCAATGTGCGTGGCCTGATTGCGACCGGCGGTGATGGAGCAGAGCAGGTCATGTCGGCGCTGAAGGCTACCGGTATTCGTCTGATTGATGAAGTATCTGGCGGCGTACCCTTGGGTACGCTTATAGGCGGCGACTATCACGGCATGCCAATCGTGACCAAGGCAGGTGGCTTTGGTGAAAAGAATGTTTTGATTCAGGCGGCTGAAACCCTGATGGAAAGGAAATTCAAATGAGTGAAAAGAAATTGCCAGTACTGGCGGTGACTGTTGGTGACGTGGCGGGTATTGGTCCTGAAATCACCGCGAAAATGCTGATGAATCACCCGCGACTGCGCGATATCGCGCGGTTCGTGGTCATTGGTGATGTCGCAGCAATGCGCAAAGCGGTACGCAGCCTGAATGGCAACGACGATGTTGTGCGTGAGATTAGTGCACCTGCTGAAGCGACAAACGAAGCGGGGTCCATTGAGGTCATACAGGTAGGCCCCTCTCTGGAAGATGTTGAATTGGGAAAACTGGACGCTCGTGCTGGCGCGGGTTCCGCTCTATTTGTGATGAAGGCCTGTGACCTGGCGCGCAAAGGCGAAGTTGACGGCATCGTGACGGCGCCGCTCAACAAAGCGGCCATGCATCTGGGCGGGCACAAGTGGCCCGGTCATACCGAATTGCTGGCGCATGAGTTCGGCGTGAAAAACTACTCCCTGGTGCTGTCTGCCGGTGATCTTTATGTTTTCCATGCGACAACACATGTGTCATTGCGCCAGGCAATTGACGACGTTAACCCAAAACGGATGGACGATATTCTGCAACTGGTGCACGCGTTTTCAAAAGCGCTCAATCGCCAGGATGAGGCCATAGCAGTATCCGGTCTGAACCCGCATGCGGGGGAGAACAACATCTTTGGTACCGAGGATAGTGCTATATTAACGCCTGCCATTGAACGAGCGAAAGCGGCGGGCATCAATGCAGTCGGACCGATTCCGGCAGATGCCCTGTGGCCACAGGCGGTTCGTGGCAAATGGAAGTTTCTGGTTGCCTGCTACCATGATCAGGGACATGCGCCATTCAAGGCCGTTTACGGCGATGACGGCGTCAATATTACAGTTGGCCTGCCTGTTGTGCGTGTGTCGGTGGATCACGGTACTGCGTTTGATATTGCTGGAAAGAATATTGCTCGCGAAGAAAGCCTGATTCTGGCGGCAGAACGTGCGGCCAGCCTGTCCCTGGGATGGTCATCGGTCTGGGAAGCAGCAAGCAGATCTGAAGGGGCATAGTTTATATTTTGGCGGGAACATCGTGCTTTATCTGAAAAAAATCGATCAAAACAAAAAGGGTAAAGAGGCGTTATACCGCCAGATCGCTGACAGCCTGAAAACGGCGATTTCAGAAAGCCGACTTCCGCCCGGAAGCCCCATTCCCAGCGAAAACGCGCTGTGCGAACATTTTGATGTCGCGCGCAGCGTGGTCCGACAGGCACTGGCCCTGCTCGTCGATGACGGATATATTCTCAAGCAGGCCGGACGCGCCTCGGTGGTTGCCTCCCGCTTCAAGCACCGGCGCAATCTGCAAAATTCCCTTAGTCTGCACGTGCAGCTGGAACGTGAAGGCACGGCGCTCACAACAACAGTGATACGGCTTGAAGAGAGTGAATTTCCCGCTGAGGTGGCCGCGTTCTATGGTGCAGTCAATGGACTGGTGCTTGAACGGCTCCGCTGCATCAATGATGAGCCCATTTCATTTGTGAAGACCTGGCTGCCACAGGAATTTGCCTCCCTAAGCACGGATGACCTGACAAATAAATCATTGCACCGTGCGCTTGAAGCGCGGTTTGGGCGGCAACCCCAGCAGGGTCGTAACCAGATACAGACGGTGCCTTGCACCAAAACGCTGGCCAGCCAGCTGAAAGTGAAGAAAAACGACGCCCTGTTGCAATTGCAGGCGTGTTATTACGATCAGCATGGACAGCCACTCGAATGGTTCACGGCCTGGCATCGTGCTGATCGCGTCGTGTTTGATATCGCCGTGGATGCTTCGCTGGAAAACAATATTCAGGTTAAGGATTTTCAGCGGGCGATTAAGTGAGGCTTAGATTTGATAAGGCTTACTCGTCATAAGGCTCAGGTTTCCAGCACAAGATCTTCCAACGGTATTGCCTGACAGGTAAGACAAACCGCTGGATCGTCCGGCTCCTCGCCATGCAGATGTCTTACGCTACCTGAGCGAATGCGTACCGCACAACTTTCGCACTGACCAACGCGACATCCGCTAGGCAGGGGAAGACCCAGTTTTTCGCCAAAAGCCAGCAGAGGACCCTCTTTCGTACTCCATGTTCCGGTTGCGTGATAACTGCCGGTAAAGCTGACCTCGAACATTCTTCCATCATCAGCCATAGGTGGGGGAGGTGAACGGAAGATCTCTCGAAAAATATCGAATGCCGGCACGCCACGTGCGACAAGCCCTTTGGCGAAAGCCTCCATCATGGCTTGTGGTCCGCACATATAGACTCTGGCCCTGGCAGCTAATAATGCTTGCGGCACCTGGCTTGCATCTATACGTTGATCGCTTTCATAATCCCTGCCTTTCATATCAGAGTCCAAAGGCGCGGAGTAGTGATTCACAATACGCAAATTTTTCAGTCGCTGTGCGTGGTAACTGAGTTGCTCACGGAATGCGTGGGTGGAACTATTACGATTGGCATATAGCAGAAGAATCTCCGTTTCATTACCGTCCGGCAGGGATTGCAGCAGACTCAGGAACGGCGTAATGCCGATTCCACCAGCAAGAAGAATAAGTGGTTCTGGTGTGACACGCGGCAGCACAAAAGTGCCAGCGGGCGCCTTGAGTTCCACTTCGAGGCCAACATGCCAATGTCGATGGATATGTGAAGAAACCAACCCTTCGAAGCGGCTTCCTTCTGAATCCATGCCCTCCTGGTGTCGTACTGCAATGCTGTATTGCGTGCGTCCCGCCACAGACGCGGCGCCGGTCAGCGAGTAAGCGCGGTGATAAGGGACATCTTCAATCATTAATCGGACTTCAACGTGCTGACCTGGACGGTAATCCGGTAACTGTTCTTCTTCCATTGCTTCGAAGGTGATGCCGGCAACGCCATCTGCTTCAATCGTCATATGACTGATGCGATATTTACGGTAGCCCTCCCAGGCACGTTGTCGTTCTTCTGTCTGCGGATCAGCTGTGATATTGCAGCGAAATGATCGATGTGCGATGGATCCACTGATGGGATCATGAGCCTGAGCAGAGATCAGGTTATTGAAATTACTGGTTAATTTCCCCTCGGCGGGCAGCTCAGGACGATCCAGCTCTGTACAAGACTGCCACCAGCCAAACTCTGCAATCACAACATCATTTGCCAGGTCCTGTGTAATGCGGGTAATAAAGCGAGCGCTGCCACGTCTTGTGGAGATCAAAGCCCAGTCGCCGTTGCGCAAACCTTTTTCTGCAGCGCGACCAGGACCAATCTCTGCAATCGGATCAGGTGCGCGTTTGCGCAGCGATACAAGATTGCGGTGCTGACTGTGGCAGTAATAACCGTTTTTAGCCGAACTCAGTGTCAGCGGAAAACGGTTTTTCTTTGTGGGCTCCTCTTGATGTTCATGGTAGCGGGATTCGGCCGGCGGGGTAAATCTGGGAACGGCATCCTGCCCATGTCGATGCAGTCGGGCGCTGTAAATTTCCACCCGGCGTGTTTCTGTGTCAAATCCTCTCACTTTTCCATGACATTCGTCATTGGCCGAGTTACCGGCGCTGCCATCGGAATCGTGATGGGGCAGTGCGTATTTCTGCTCGCGGGAATCAATGCGGGTATGTATGCCCTGAGGATTGCGACGCAGGGTTTCAACATCCAGCCCCATGGGTGCCAGCATATGGTTCCAGCCTTGTTCCACGCTGCCACCAAAAAAATCGTTTCCCA
Organism: Advenella kashmirensis; assembly: GCA_040393685.1. GTDB lineage: Bacteria > Pseudomonadota > Gammaproteobacteria > Burkholderiales > Burkholderiaceae_B > Advenella > Advenella kashmirensis_C. Next base: position 16,655 of record JBEBTQ010000015.1, read on the forward strand.
TGCCAAGTCGACACGCAAGGTCGAAGACAATGTCATAGTCTGAGCGCGATTCGCCAATGGGAGCGACCATTCTTTGCCGCAACTGAACCAATGATGCGGCGTCATCAGATATCTCGAAGCCCATGCGCAGCCCTTCCCGTTCCCATGGGCTATTTATGGGCAGCAGAATATCTGCATACCGTGCCGAAGGGGTTTCGAACAGATCGCATTGCACATGAAATTCCAGATTCTTCAGAGCCTGTTCGGCAAGTCCCGTATCTGCCTGTGACACAAGAAGGTTTGTGCCGAAGGCGACCATGGCTCTAACGGGGTATGGATCTTTGTTCAGTATTGCGCGATAGGTATCGAGCGCCGTTACCCAGCCCTGGGCGGGCGGTCCCAGGGGTCGCTCTGCAAGGCCGAGCGCCTTGTCTCTCTGTTTTTTCTCCATCAGATCCAGGGCGTTGACCGGCTGGAAGAATGGACCGCGCCGGACGCGATTGGCACCCACCCGATCGAATGCGCCAGTGAGCGCATAAAGGATTGCAACAGCACGTTCGGTTTGTGTTGCATTCGTGTGCTGGCCGATCCCTGTCCACGCATGATAGGCTATGCGTCGGCCTGAAGTGAGTAATGGGATCGCTGCTTTCTGATTCTCAACAGATACGCCCGTAAGCTCGGCAACATGTTCCGGATGGTAAGGTTCGACGGTGGCAAGCAGATGTTCAAAGGCGGGCTTACAACAAAGCTCACGCGAGCCATTGAATATATTGCTTTCTATCTTAAGCAGAATGTCGCCTTGCATTTGCGGATGCACGTTGACGAGCCCGCCATCTGTTTTATCCGGGTCATATGCGAGCGGGCGCTGGGTACAGGTATCCCAAACGACATAATGGTTGCTCTCGGCATCCGGCCACAGATCCTGTTCGCGCAGAAATTCACCATTGTCGCTGCGAACCAGATACGGGGCATTCGTCCATCGACTGATAAATTCCAGATCAGCGACATTTGATTTCAGAATTTGACGGATCAGGCCCAATGCGAGAGCCGCATCGGTTCCCGGCCTGACAGGCAGCCAGACATCAGCCTGCCGGGCCATTGCGGTGGGTCTTGGATCCACCACGATCATTTTTGCGCCCTTTGCCAAACCATTAGCAATGGCGTTGGCCTGGGCAAGCCAGGTATTGGCGGGATTATGACCCCATAGAAGGATGGTGTCTGCGTTGCTGTAATCTGCAGGAGGAATGCCGCAGCCGAAGGTGAACGCATGCGCTACATCTTTGTGCCAGTTGCAAATCTCGGTCGCGTAACAGATATTTGGACTGCCATACATGCGAACAAACCGCTCAATCCAGTCTATGCTATCTGAAATCGGCGTGCCACTAGGCGTGGTGACCCCAAACACAACAGCTTCAGGGCCGCTGGTGTTTCGAATCTCGTCCAGTCGCTGAGCAATGTCGGATAGTGCCTCGTCCCACGATATTCGTCTCCAGCCTGGGTTAGCTGACCCTTTGGGCGTTGTCCTGCGCATGGGATAGCGAAGGCGCTGCGGATGGTAAACAATTTCCGGTGCGGCGCGTCCTTTCATACACATGGCGGCACCTGTTGGATGCGATGTATCCGGCCGGACAGATATCAGTCTGCCGTCCCTGACTTCATTGAGTGTTCCGCAGCGTGAACGGCATAACGTGCAGTATCCCTGTTTTTCAGACGTCATAGTGAATTGCATAGTGAATAAAGCAGCCTGAACTTCTGAAGAATCCCTTAATGTTTGCGTTATACGGAAACTTGTGTACCAGCCTGGCTGCTTTATTCAGTTACTCCCTTATGGAATGACTGTTAAGGCATAACTGGCGGGGTGTAGGGCAGGGTGCGGCCCAGGAGCCATAGCAGGAACAGCACCACAGGTAGATGCACACAGAGTTGCAGGAACGTAAAGCCTACTACATCGCGCGCGCGCAAAGCCAGAACTCCCAGCAAGGGCAGCATCCAGAACGGATTGATCAGGTTGGGCAATGCTTCAGCTGCATTGTAAACCTGGACTGCCCATCCCAGATGTACTTGCAGATCATTGGCCGCCTGCATGACATAGGGTGCTTCCATGATCCATTTTCCGCCGCCAGATGGGATGAAGAATCCGAGTATGGCCGAATACATTCCCATGACAACTGAAAATGTCTCCGTATTGGAAATACTGACAAAGAGGTGGGCGATCATGTCTGACAGGCTGTGTCCTGCAGCCCCTTTTGGGGCAGTCATAATCGCGGCAATGGATCCGTATAGCGGGAACTGGATGATCACACCTGCAATAGAAGGGACTGCCTGTGAAACTGCACGAAGAAAACTGGCGGGTCGCCAGTGCAGGAGCAGACCAAGCATCAGAAACAGCAGGTTGTAGGTATTGAGCGAGGAGATGGCTACCAGCGGATCTTTGCTGGTGAATTCCTGGAAGAGCCAGGAAAAACCAAGCACACAGAGAAGAATGGTCAATAGTGGACTTTGTTCAAGCCACTCTCCTGGGCGACGCTTTTCCTTTGGAATGACAGGCGCGATTTTTTCAGATACATCTACGCCCAGATCCTCTGCAGTGACTGCCTGCTGTGGGCCAGGCGCAGACCAGAGTGCAACCAGGGTAGAAATCACCATCAGCACAAGCGCAATCGCGAACGATTGCCACAGGAAAATGGTCTGACTGAATGGAATGATACCTGTGATATTGACAATGGCGGGTGGAAGACTGGAAGGATTTGCCTGCAACTGTGCGGCAGCTGAGCTCAGTCCAAGTGCCCAGGTCGCGCCCATTCCCAGATAGGCAGCTGCGCCGGCGGCGCGATAATCCATGTTCAGTTCAGTCCTGCGTGCCAGGGCGCGTACGAACAGCGCCGAGAAGATCAGACTGATACCCCAGTTAAAGAGCGAGAGAATCATACTGATGATTGCAACAAAGGCCACTGCATTACGGCCGTTGCTGGGTACGGAAGCGAGACGCGTGATCAGCCTTGCCGCTGGCGGCGATGAGGCAACAACATAACCGCCAATGGCAACCAGTCCCATCTGCATGCTGAATACGATCAGGCTCCAGAAGCCATCGCCGAATGATTGCGTGATGCTTTGCGGGCTTGCGCCGATAGCCAGTGCGCCCAGTGCGACCACCAGGACGGCCAGTGCGGCAAAGACAAAGGCATCGGGAAACCACTTTTCGGCCCAGGCCGTAAAGCTCAGCCCGATTCTGGTCAACATTCCAGCCGACTCGGCTGATTTGGCATGCGCTTGCTCGCCATCGGTCCTGACGGCTCTCGCTGATTGTTGATTCATAACAGTTCCTTACTGATTATCGAAATTCGCCGCCGGGGATTTCATATGCAGCTTCGGGGCAAGAGTGCCATGCTAGAGCAAGCTTTCTGTTTCTACTAATACCTATTTTCTATGCTTTAATATAGATAAAATCTATTTTGTGATATTTTTGCGGATACCGGGATCGTCAGCATGCAAATCACACTAAAACAGCTGCGTCATTTTGTCGCGACCGCCGAGACAGGACAGGTATCACGCGCGGCGCGACTATGTTTTATTTCGCAGCCCTCACTGACTGCCT
>JBEBTQ010000016.1:0-19583 GCA_040393685.1 Advenella kashmirensis
CGGTGGTGGCCAGCATTTTTGTCAATCGGCTGCAGTTCGGGCCCAACGAAGACTTCGACAAATACCCTCGCACGCTTGAAGAGGATATTCGCAAACTGGAAGAGCGTCGCGACGTTTACGTTCTGTTTGCGCCCACCGTCAAGGAAATGTACCCCGAGCCTCAGGGCTTCAAGATTCAGCCGCCTGATGATCTGGGCGATATCCTGGAAGGCGAGTTCCGTCCGGGTTTCTTCATCGGGGTTTCCACGGTGGTCATGAAATTATTCTCCTGTGTGCAGCCCAAGGTGGCAGTCTTCGGGAAAAAAGATTATCAGCAATTGATGATTGTGCGCAAAATGTGCCGGCAGTTTCAGTTGCCAGTGACAATCTATGCGCACGAAACAGTGCGTGAGGCCAGCGGCCTGGCCCTGTCCTCGCGCAACCGCTTTCTGTCAGAAAGTGAACATCGCGAAGCGCCGCTTCTGTATCAGACCCTGCAGGCCGTCCGCGACAAAATGCAGGCGGGCGACACCAGTGTGGAATCGCTGGAATCCTTTGGGCGCAAAACGCTGCAGGATCGCGGCTGGCAGGTGGATTATGTTTCCGTGCGTCGTCAGCATGATCTGAATGTTCCCAGCGAACAGGACATTCTGGCCAACGAGCCGCTGGTTGTACTGGCTGCTGCAAAGCTGGGCACCACCAGGCTGATCGACAATCTGGAGTTCGCAAAGCAACAATAAACTGTTAGAACTAATAGTTTTTTAGCCCGGCACTTGCTCACTATAATCAGACCCGATTCCATAAGCAATATGAGGTATCCATATGGGAACAGGGGAAAAAGCGCCGGGGCTGGACGCCCTCATTCAATGCCTGACGCCGCGGGAAAAAGAAGTTTTCTTTTACATCACCAGAGGCTTGCCCAACAAGGTGGCCGCGGCGGAACTGGGCGTATCACAACGAACCATTGAAGCGCATCGCGCCCGCATTTTTCGCAAGATGAATGTGAGGAACGCCACCGAGCTGGCGCGCTCGGTGTTTACCCAGGTGAATCCGCAAATGTGCGATAGCGCCCAGGTTCAATACCAGCAGGAAAAACAGAGGCCGGACGAAACCGAGGCGCAAGCCTGACGCGTTTCGCTTCGGCAGTGGCCACTCAGGTTCGGGGCCCGCTCAGAAGCCAGGATCAGACGCGACGATCAGAAGCCACGATCAGAAAGCGGATCAGAAAGCGGATCTGCGGCCTGGACCGCAGACTGGTTCAGCGCCCTGTATCAGGAACCGGCGTTGCAGTAAAACGATGTGTCGTTCTGAAGCGTCGTAATGGACTCGGTGTCTGCCTGTATGTTCAGGGTATAGCGCCCGGGCAGGGTTTTGCCGGCCAATGCCTGAACGGTCAGGACAGCGGGGCTTTGCATACGCAGGCTGGCCAGATGAGGCGCCTGTGGCTGGCCGCGAGAGAGCAGATGAATCAGCGGCTGCGTACCGGGTTCAGGAGCCCAGCATCCGGTATCTGTACGGGCAGCACCGGCTGGTTCCAGCGGCTGCGAAACCCGACGCCAGCGTCCATCGGGCAACAGGGTCAGCGTGACGCGCTGCACCTGGCACGCAGGTGTATCGCAGGGGATGGACCCGAGATACACTCTGCCGTTAGGGATCAGGCCCTGAGTGGTGGACTGTCGTACAAATTCAGCACGCTGCTGTTCCTGGGTCAGCTCCGACGTACCAAAAGGAATCTGGAACTGGCCGTTGCCACGGTAGCTGGGCGGCGCAGCTTCGCGTTCCCGCGATCCGGTATCGCTGGCCTTTGCGGTCTGGTCTGATGGCGTTTGCGAAAGACCCGTGCAGCCCGCAAGGGCAGCAACAAGAATAGCGGACAGCAGAGCGTTAGCGGGACGCAATGTACGTGCAGGCATGTGAGAATTTTCCTGTTAGACCAGGTGACGACACTGTGGAAATAACACTGTCGCAGCCCCCAGTTGATTCATATTGGGTTTGGTAATGGGTTGGGTATTGGTTGTTGAGTCTGGTATTGAATTAGCGAAATATTACCACGGCTGTCCGTGGGGCTGTACGGGTCCTCTGCCTCCATCTGCCCTTCGGATTTCCAGGGGGCGGACGCGGCAATGCTTGTGTTGTTCATCCATTCCATGAAAGTATTCCTTTGCGCTTTTCTGCTTGCTTTCAGCTTGTGGCCGGTTTACGCACTGCTGCTTGGTGTCCTGTGCCGTCGGTACGGGTATGATGCCGTGCTTGCCTGTGTGGTTGTCGAGCCCGCCGTGTTCTTTCGTATTAGGCTTGCCGCTAGCGGGCTGGCCCAGTGCCTGTTTCTGTATTTGCTCTGTACCAATGAGCCATGGCACTGGATGTTCTTCTGTTACCTGTTGCTGCTGCTTTCTCTGGTGGATGTGCAGTTGCGGCTGTTGCCGGACTATGTGCTGGCATGCCTGCTGACGCTGGGGCTTCTGGCGCATGCCATGAGTTTGCCCGACATACCTCGTCTCGCGACGCTGCTGCCTGGTCTGGGAGGAACAATCATCATTGCACTGCTGACTGCATTGGGCAGGTTTCACGCCAACGCCGAGCCGTGGCTTGCCGCGGGCGACATCAAGCTGATCCTGGTGTTGAGTGTCTGGTTCTCTTACGAACAGTTACCCATGGTGTTATTGCTGGCGAGTTTCAGTGGACTGGTGTACATTCTAGTCAAAGAATGCGCCACCGGAGTGAAACCGCGGACTCTTGCATTTGGTCCGTGCCTGACTTTGGCATCCATCGTCGTTCATCTGGCGTGGCGGGTTCCCTCGATGGCTTGATATGCCGCGGGGAATTACCAGGCCTGACGCCTTGCGTCCGGCCTTGTTTTTCACAGGAGTCCGGGTTGTTCAGGATAGGTTTGACAGGAGGCATAGGCTCGGGAAAGTCGACGGTTTCCGCCATGCTTGCCGCTCGCGGCGCCACGGTGATCGATGCCGATGCCGTTTCGCGCTCCCTGACCCAGGCCGGCGGTGCAGCCATGCCGGCCATTGTGGCCACTTTTGGGAAAGACGCGGTTCAGGCTGACGGAGCCATGGATCGCGCCTATATGCGTCAGCGGGTTTTTGAAGATGCCGCGGTTCGGCGTCAGCTTGAGCAGATTCTGCATCCACTGATCGGGCAGGCTATGCAGGCAGCGGCAGAGGCAGCTCGTGGCATCTATCTGGTTTATGATATTCCCTTGCTGGTCGAATCACTGCATAAATACCGTCAGAGGGTGGATCGTATCTGTGTGGTAGACTGTGAGGAAACAGAGCAGATTGCACGCGTACAGGCGCGCAGCGGCCTCTCGCCCAAAACCGTTGCGGAAATCATGAGCACGCAGGCGTCCCGTGAACAGCGACTCGCGGCAGCAGATGATGTGATCTTCAATGGCAGGGACGTCACGCTTGCGCAGCTTGAGGCGCGTGTGCAGCAGGCTCATGAAGGATGGCTGCATCTGATGGCGCAGCAGCAGGCGTAGCCGGTACCGTCGGAGATCAGGAGCGCGTGATCGTAGCCCATTGCGACAGGCAATGGCAGCCGGTCTCACACCGGTACGAGTTATCAAAAACAAAGGGTCAGACAATTGGTTTTATACGAATATCCCATCAACGAACGTATCCGCTCTCTGATGCGGCTTGAATATCTGTTCAAGCGGCTCTTCGCATTCATCAGTGGCACCAGTCCCATGCATCAGCATGTGGCGCTCTCGCTGCTTTTCGAAATCATGGACACGTGTGATCGGGCCGAGGTGCGTTCGGGGATTCTGCAGGATATCGACCGCCAGAAAGCCAATCTTGAAACCTACCGTGAACATCCCAGTATTGACCTGGCTGCGCTGGACGCGGCAGTCGCCGATCTGAACCGGGTTTCTGCGGCGCTGATCGGAAAAGGGCGCATTGGACAGGCTGCGCGTGACAATGAATGGCTGATGAGCCTGAAAAACCGCTTTGCCGTACCAGGCGGAACCTCGCAAATTGATATTCCTTCCTACCACGCCTGGCAACTGTCGGCTGACGAAAACCGCCAGCGGGCCATCCGGCAATGGGTCGAACCCTTTATGCCGCTGTTTGACGGCGTCAGCGTGGTACTGAAAATGTTGCGTGAATCGGGCAGCCCCGTCGAAGCCAGCACACAGGAAGGCGGCGTGTTTCAGGAAATGCTCGGCGGCAAAATCTATCAGATGGTACGTGTCTGGGTGTCCGGTGAACGTCTCATTTACCCCGAGATCAGCGCCAATAAATACGTGGTGTGGGTGCGCTTTTCAGAGCTGGATGAGCAGTACAAGACCCAGCTGATTACCTCGCCGACCCCGTTCAGGCTTTCCTTTTGTAACGTGTAATCGCGCAGACTGCTGCTTCCGCTTGGAGGCGCTTGTCGCCAGGTGAAAGATATTATCAGGTGACAGATCCACTGCCCTGACGCTGATCAAACATGACTTAAGCGTTCCTGCGTGTTACATATACGCTGTTGCGATTTATTACAGTTAAAATAAAAGAGATGCCGTCCCTGTGTAAATAGGTAAAAATAGGGGCTCTCAGTAACAAGAAGCGCTACATCCATGTTGGAATCCCGTCCTCCAAAAAGAAAATCCCGATTATTCATCCTGCTGATCGTTGTGGTGGCGCTTGCGGCCGCCGGCTATTACTATTGGCAGCATCACAATGCTGCGGCGGACAAAAAGCCAGCAGCAGGACAGCAATCCCAGAACGCTTCGGGCGGGCGCGCAGGCAACAGCGGTGGCGATGCCCCTTCCGCACGTGGTGGCCGCGGTGGAAGAAATGCTCCGGGCGCGGTGGCCACCCCGGTCAGTGTGGTGCCGGTCATGAAAAAAGCCCTGACGGTCAGTGTACGGGGACTGGGCACGGTCACCGCATTCAATACCGTCACGGTGCGCAGCCGGGTCGACGGCCCCATACAGAAAGTCCTGTTTACCGAAGGCCAGAAAGTGAACGAAGGCGATGTGCTGGTCGAAATTGATCCGCGCTCATTTGAAGTTGCACTGCGACAGGCTCAGGGAACCCAGGCACAGAACGCTGCGCTCCTGGCCAATGCGAAACGTGATCTGCAGCGCTACCAGACCCTTTTCAAACAGGATTCGATCGCCCGCCAGGAAGTGGACACCCAGCAGTCACTGGTGCGCCAGTACGAAGGTCAGGCCCAGAATAACAAGGCGGCCGTCGATGATGCGAAACTCTCCCTTACCTATACAAAGGTGCGCGCCCCCATCAGTGGTCGGCTTGGTCTGCGCACGGTGGACGTAGGTAATCTGGTGTCTGCAGGTTCCACCGACGGTATCGTGACCATTACGCAGGTGCAGCCCATTGCGGTGGTTTTCTCCGTTCCGGAATCGTGGCTGCCCGATGTGGCCGGCCCGCTCTACAAGGGCGAAAAACTCAAGGTTATTCTGCGCGACAGGGATAACAAGGAACAACTGGCCGAAGGTGAACTGACGTCCATGGACAATGCAGTCGATACTACGACAGGCACCGTCAAAATGAAGGCCACGTTTGCCAACGAGAACGAAACGCTGTTCCCCAACCAGTTTGTGAACACCGAACTGAAAGTGCGCGAAATTCCCGATGCGCTGGTCGTGATGTCCGATGCCATACAGAACAGTTCCAAGGGTCCGTATGTCTATATCGTCAAACCGGACAATACGGTAGAGAGTCGCCAGATCGAACTTGGCGTCGTGGATAGCGGCTATACCCAGATTGTTAAGGGTCTGTCCGAAAACGAAAAAGTGGTGTCTGAAGGCGTCGACCGTCTGCGCAATGGCGCCAAAGTCGAGATCGTCAAGTGAACATCTCCCGGATCTTCATTCTGAAGCCGGTGGCCACGACCCTGGCAATGATTGCGATTTTTCTGGCGGGTATTGTGGCCTATCGTCTGTTGCCCGTCTCGGCGCTGCCGGAAGTGGATTATCCGACGATCCAGGTGGTGTCGCTCTATCCGGGGGCGGGTCCCGATACCATGGCATCGCTGGTTACCTCGCCGCTGGAACGTCAGTTTGGCCAGATGCCAGGGCTGCTGCAGATGACCTCGTCCAGTTCGGGCGGAGCCTCGGTGGTCACGCTGCAATTTGGTCTGGATGTCGAGATGAGCGTTGCCGAGCAGCAGGTGCAGGCAGCCATTAATGCGGCGTCCAACCTGCTGCCGTCTGATATGCCCATGCCGCCGGTCTATAACAAGGTTAATCCAGCGGATCGACCGGTGGTCACCCTGGCCATTACCTCGGAAAACATGCCTCTGCATGAGGCGCGCGACCTGGTCGAAACGCGTATGGCGCAAAAGCTGTCGCAGATCTCCGGCGTGGGGCTGGTCAGTATTGCCGGTGGTCAGCGACCTGCTGTACGCATTCAGGTCAATCCCACCTCACTGGCCTCCAATGGCCTGACCCTGAGTGATGTGCGCACGGCCATCACCGCGGCCAATGTGAACCAGCCTACCGGCAATATCGACGGCCCGCGGCGCGGCACCACCATTTACGCCAACAGCCAGGTCAAGACGCCAGAAGAATACAACAATCTTATTCTGGCCTATCAGAACGGCGCAGCGCTGCGTCTTAAGGATGTCGCCAACACCATACAGTCGGCTGAAGACGTACGGCAGGCAGCCTGGATCAATGACCAGCCTGCCATCCTGCTGAACATTCAGCGCCAGCCGGGCGCCAACGTGATTGACGTGGTCGATAACGTAAAGCGAATTCTGCCGCAGCTGCGTCAGGCCCTGCCGGCTTCGCTGGACATACAGACGGCGGCAGATCGCACAGAGACCATTCGCGAATCCATCAGTCATGTGCAGAACGAAATGCTGATGGCGATACTGCTGGTGATTGTGGTCACCTATGCATTTTTGCGCAGTTTCAGCGCCACTGTCATCCCCTCTATCGTGGTCCCGCTGTCCATTGTTGGTACGTTTGGTGTGATGTATCTGATGGGCTTCAGTCTGAACAATCTGACGCTGATGGCGCTGACCATTGCCACGGGTTTCGTGGTGGATGATGCCATTGTGATGATTGAAAACATTGCGCGTCATATTGAAAACGGTGAGCCTCCGCTACAGGCGGCACTCAAGGGCGCGGCGGAGATTGGCTTCACCCTGATTTCCCTGACGGTTTCCCTTATTGCCGTGCTGATTCCTCTGCTGTTCATGGGGGACGTGATCGGTCGCTTGTTCAGCGAGTTCGCCATTACGCTGGCGACGGCAATTGTGATTTCACTTGTCATTTCGCTGACGCTCACGCCCATGATGTGCGCGCGTATGCTCAAGCCCGAATCAGAATATGAAGGCAATCGACTGCACCGTCGCATGGGTGAAGCCATCGATCGTGTGATACACGGTTACGATCGCATGCTGACGGTCGTGTTGCGTCACCAGACGCTGACCCTGCTGGTCGCGCTGGCAACTTTTATCCTGACCGCACTCCTGTATTTGTGGATTCCCAAAGGATTCTTTCCGCAGCAGGATACCGGTATGGTCCAGATCATTACCGAGGCACCGCAGTCCTCATCGTTCAAAATGATTTCCGAGCGACAGGTGGAAATCGCCCGGGCGATCAAGGATGACCCGGCAGTGGCATCAGTCTCATCGTTTATCGGCGTCGACGGGTCGAACGCGACTCTCAATACCGGCAGGATGCAGGTAGCGCTCAAGTCTGCGGGCGATCGTGACAATATTAAAGATGTCATGCAACGCCTGGAAGACAAAGCGTCCAAAGTGAGTGGCATGAAGGTCTATCTGCAGAGTCTGCAGGACCTGACCATTGATGCCAACGTATCGCGAACGCAGTATCAACTCAGTCTTTCCAGCATGGATACCGATCAGTTGCGCAAATGGGTACCGCTCTTTGTTGAACGACTCGCATCCGACAAGGCGCTGACGGGGGTCACGGACAATTTCCAGTTCAACGGTCTGCAGACGCTGGTGCAGGTGGATCGAGATGCCGCGGCGCGTTATGGCATTACCATGTCCCAGATCGATGATGCCCTATACAACGCTTTCGGTCAGCGTCTGGTCTCCACAATTTTTACCCAGTCGGCCCAGTACCGGGTTGTGATGGAAGTGGCGGATCAGTTTCGTGACAATCCAGCCGACCTGGATCATGTGTACATCAAGACTTCGGAAGGCACCCCCATTGCCCTGACCCAGCTGGCGCGTATTGTGCCCGGGCAGGAACTGCTGGAAATCATGCGGGTCGATCAGTTTCCGTCTGCATTGGTGTCGTTCAATCTGGCACCCGGTACGTCCCTGTCTGATGCCGTGCAGCGCGTGAATGACATTCGTGCCGAGATTGGCATGCCCACTTCAGTAGAAATGCGTTTTCAGGGTGCGGCTCAGGCGTTTGAATCCTCGCTCTCCAGTACCTTGTGGCTGCTGCTGGCGGCCGTGTTCACCATGTATATTGTGCTGGGTGTGCTTTATGAAAGTTATATCCATCCGGTCACGATTCTGTCGACGCTGCCATCCGCAGCCGTCGGGGCCTTGCTGGCGCTGATGCTGTCGGGCAATGAGCTGGATATGATCGGCATCATCGGGATCATCCTGCTGATCGGGATCGTGAAGAAAAATGCCATCATGATGATCGACTTCGCACTGGATGCCGAACGTCATCAGGGTCTGCCACCCGTGAAGGCCATCCATCAGGCTGCGCTCCTGCGGTTCAGACCCATCCTGATGACCACGCTTGCGGCACTGTTCGGCGCCATTCCGTTGATGCTGTCTACCGGTACTGGTGCCGAATTGCGTCAGCCACTGGGCCTGACCATGGTGGGCGGACTGATCTGCAGTCAGCTGCTGACCCTGTTTACCACGCCCGTGATCTACCTGATGTTTGACCGGCTGGTCAGGAAACGCAAGCCGTCCGATACGGCTGCACAGGTAGAGTTATGAGTCTGTCACGCCCATTTATTCTGCGGCCGGTAGCGACATCGCTGCTGGCACTGGCAGTTGCTGTCATGGGCATGGTTGCATTCTTTCTGCTGCCGGTGGCGCCGTTGCCCACGCTGGATTCACCTGTCATTATTGTGCGAGCATCGCTGTCCGGGGCCAGTCCGGAAACCATGGCATCCAGTGTGGCGACCCCGCTGGAGCGCTCACTGGGTAATATCGCAGGCATAGACCTGATGCAGTCCAGCAGTTCGGAAGGTTCCACGTCCGTATTTCTGATGTTCGATCTGAACAAGGACGTAAATACCGCTGCGCGTGAAGTGCAGGCCGCCATCAATGCGGCGCGGCCCCTGCTGCCCAGCAGCATGAAACAGCCGCCAACCTATCGTAATGTCAATCCGTCTTCCACGCCTGTCATGGTGCTTGCCCTGACGTCGGAGGTACAGGGCCAGGGCGAACTGTATGATCTGGCATCCACGATTCTGGCGCAAAAGCTGGCGCAAGTTCGCGGAGTAGGGGAGGTGACGGTTGGCGGCAGTTCGCTGCCCGCGGTACGCGTTGATCTGAATCCAAACATGATCAATAGCATGGGGATATCGCTGGATACCGTGCGCACTGCGCTGGCCAATACCAATTCGGTCAAGCCCAAGGGATTTCTGGAAGATAACGAATACCAATGGCAGCTGGCGACCAACGGTCAGCTGCGTTATGCCAAAGACTTCGAGAATCTGATTGTTGCGTGGAAAAACAATACAGCCGTGCGTCTGCGGGACGTGGCCCATGTGTATGATTCGACCGAGAGCCTTTACAACAAGGGCTTTTTCAATACCAAACAGGCGGTGGTGCTGCTGATCCGGCGGCAGGCCGATGCAAACATTATTAAGACCGTGGACGCGGTCAATGACATGCTGCCGGAACTGACCCAGTTACTGCCACCCGACGTCAGGCTGGACGTGGCGCAGGACCGCACGCCGAGTATTCGTGCAACCCTGCATGAAGCGGAACTGACGCTGATCATCGCCGTGCTGCTGGTGATTGTGGTGGTGATGCTTTTCCTGCAGCGTCTGCGCGCCACCCTGATCCCGGCCATCTCCGTACCGGTTTCCCTGCTGGGCACCTTTATCTTCATGTACTTTCTGGGCTACTCGCTCAACACAATTTCCCTGATGGCGCTGATTGTGGCCACGGGTTTTGTGGTGGATGATTCCATTGTCGTGCTGGAAAACGTGATGCGCTATATCGAACGTGGCATTCACCCCATGCGGGCGGCCCTTATGGGGGCGCGCGAAGTGGGCTTTACCGTGGTCAGCATGAGTCTCTCGCTGGTGGCCGTGTTTATTCCGCTGCTTTTTATGGGTGGCCTGATTGGCCGGCTGTTCCTGGAATTTGCGATGACACTGTCCATTTCAATTGGCATGTCGCTGCTCGTTTCGCTGACACTGACGCCGATGATGTGCGCGCAATTGCTGAGGCACGAACCGGAGCGTGAAAAGAATCGTCTGCAGCGCATGTGGGATGGCTTCTTCGACCGTCTAGTGGCGGCTTATGCCCGCATTTTGAAATTTGCCATCCGGTTTCGTTTTCTGACCCTGCTTACTCTGCTGGCAACCGTCGTGCTTAATGTGTATCTGTATATCGCGGTACCCAAGGGCTTCTTTCCAGAGCAGGACACCGGCATGATTCAGGGCTTTTTCCGGGCGGATCAGGGGACCTCATTTGCGGCGACGGTGCCCAAACTGGAAGCCTTCCGCAAGTCCATTGTGCAGAACCCGAATGTGGCATCGGTATCAGGCTATTCCGGTGGTCGCGGCGGCAGTAACAGCAGCTTCTTTCTGATTCAGCTCAAACCATTCTCGGAGCGCTCCCAGTCGGCCACGGAAATTATCAACGATATGCGCAAGTCGCTGCCCACCATTGCTGGCGCAAGACTCTCGCTGGTGCCGCAGCAGGACATCCGTGTCGGCCGGGGCGGCGACTCTGCCGGTTCGTATCAGTACGATCTGCTGTCGGGCGACCTGGATACCCTGCGCAAGTGGGTGCCGCAGGTGCGTCAGGCCATGGCGGCATTGCCGGAGCTGGTGGATGTGCAGTCCGAAGCCGAAGAAAAAGGGCGTCGTATCGAACTGGTGATCAATCGTGAAAACGCCACGCGTCTGAATGTGGATATGTCGACCATTGCCGGCGTGCTGAACAATCTGTTCAGTCAGCGTCAGGTGTCCACGATCTATAGCGCGCTGAACCAGTATCAGGTGGTCATGGGGGTTGATATCAAATACGCCCAGGATCCTGAGGTACTCAAAACCGTGCAGATCATCGCCACGGATGGCAAGCTCGTGCCGCTGTCGGCCATCGCCTCGTTCCAGGTGGGTACCTCACCGCTGTCGGTCTCTCACCAGGGACTCATGGCATCTGACTCTGTCTCGTTCTCTCTGGCAGAAGGGGTGTCGCTGGAAGAGGCGAGTAATGCGATTGATGATGCGATTGCCCGCATCGGACTGCCCGCCAATGAAATCCAGGCAGGATTTGGTGGCAATGCACAGCTGTTCCAGCAGTCATCTTCCCAGCAGCCGCTGCTGATTCTGGGGGCGCTGGTGGTCATGTATCTGGTGCTGGGCATGCTTTATGAAAGCTATATGCACCCGCTTACCATTCTGTCCACGCTGCCTTCAGCGGGTGTGGGCGCATTGCTGGCGCTGCTGCTTTTCAATATGGAATTTACGGTCATTGCGCTGATCGGCGTTTTTCTGCTTATTGGTATCGTCAAGAAGAATGCCATCATCATGGTGGACTTTGCACTGGCGCTGGAGCGAGAGAAAAATGTGCCGCCCGAAGAGGCCATTCTGGAGGCCTGCATCGTGCGCTTTCGTCCGATCATGATGACAACCATGGCCGCCATGTTTGGCGCGATTCCGCTGATTCTGGCTACCGGTGCCGGTGTGGAGATGCGTCAGCCATTAGGTATTGCCATCGTGGGCGGTCTGTTCCTGAGTCAGATACTTACCCTGTTTACCACGCCGGTCGTGTATATTTATCTGGATCGTCTGCGTTATACCTTTGCCAATCGTCGAAAAAACCGGCGCAATCCGCCATCGGACCCGCAAGCCACGCCACATCCTGAACGATGAATACGCGGATCGTCCATTGTGAGATACGTGTCAAAGGTGAGTCGAACTTTTCTGTAAACCAGCGTGGTAAATCCTGCATAACGTTGTGATGCCTGCGTAAAGAAACATCAACCATGAAACAACAATCGAATCCTGTCGCTACTTTCCGGTATCTGCCCATGGCCGCCGCGCTGTCATGCCTGCTGCTGCTTTCCGCTTGCGCGGTAGGGCCCGATTACAAGGCACCACCGGCGCAGGATGTTGGCGTGGATTTCAAATCCGCCCAGGGCTGGGTGCAGGCGCGTCCCGCCGAAGCCCTGTACAGCGACAGCTGGTGGCAGCGTTATCAGGACCCGTTGCTCAACAGCCTGATCACCCAGCTCAATAGCTCCAACCAGACGCTGGCACAGGCGATTGCCCGATATGATCAGGCCGTTGCCGCCACGGCGCAGACCCGATCTTCCTTCTTCCCGACGGCAGGCTTTAGTCTCTCGGCCGATCGCAGCAAATCGGCGTCCGCAGGAATCAACAATTCGGTCAATGGCTCGGTATCGCTGCAATGGGAAGCCGATTTATGGGGCAAGCTGCGCCGCCAGTATGAAAGCAGCAAAAGTGATGAACAGGGCAGTCGCGCAGACGTGGCGGCCGCAAGGCTGAGCATGCAGTCTACGCTTGCACAGGATTACTTTGCCCTGCGCATTATGGATGAGCGCCAGCGGCTGCTAAAGGCCAATGTGCGCGCGTATGAACGTTCCGTGCAGGTCAATCAGAACCGCTATCAGCAGGGTGTGGCTGCCCGTGCAGACGTGGTCGCGGCCCAGGCACAGCTCGAGCAGGCCCGGGCTTCTGCCATCGCCATCGAAGCGGACCGCAGCCAGCTTGAACATGCCATTGCCGTGCTGATCGGCCAGCCGCCATCGACCTTTGCCATTGCGCCGCGTGCCTACGAAGTGCAAGTGCCCGGTATTCCGGTTGATGTTCCTTCCACCCTCCTGTTGCGTCGTCCCGATATCGTCGCGGCTGAGCGCCGCGTTGCGGCTGCCAATGCACAGATTGGCGTAGCCCAGGCGGCCTGGTTCCCGGATCTGACCCTGGGTGGCTCCATCGGCAACACAACATCTACGCTGGCACAATGGCTGGCCTCACCGCTGCAGTTCTGGTCGCTGGGTCCGCAACTGGCTGTGACCCTGCTTGATGCGGGTGCGCGCCGTGGTGCCGTGGACGCCTCCAAAGCATCCTATCGAGCCGAGGTGGCGGCGTATCGCCAGACCGTGCTCACCGGGCTGCAGGAAGTAGAAGATGCCATCAGTCAGCTCAGGGTTCTGGATCGCCAGCAGGCCGCGCAGTTGCAGGCCCTGACCGCCGCACGCCAGTCTCTGGCCATCACACAGAATCAGTATCTGGCCGGCCTGGTTGATTATCTGAGCGTTGTACAGGCGCAATCGACAGCGTTTTCTGCAGAACAGACCGCCCTGCAACTGGAAAGTCAGCGGCTGCAGGCCAGTGTGCAACTGATCGCTGCGCTGGGTGGTGGCTGGGATAGAAAACAGCTGGAAAGCCGGGCGGCACCCTGATCCCGCTTCCGCTGAGTGCACCTGCAGACTGACTATAGAAATGCCCTGCTGACAGCAGGGTTCTTCCGGCACGACGCGCTTTGTGTGGCAAAATCGTTATATTCATATTTGTTTTGAACAGGTTTCACTGCCATGCCAATCTATAAATGCGAGTCGTCTGCAATCAACCCGCAGACTTTCCCTCTTGATGAAATTGTGATGGGCTTGCGGGATGCACGGATTAAATGGCGCACCGACCAGAACCGTCTCAAAGAGATGGGCGGTCGCCATCTGCCGTCACCGCATACCATCAACGAAGCCCTGGAACTGCTGATCGGCGCACTGTTTCCCATGCGTCTTGGCCCCAATGATTTGCTTCAGGAAAATGAAGATTTCTATGTGGGTCACACGGTGGGCGTGGCGCTCAATACGCTGCTGACTCAGGTCAGACTGGAAATACGCCACCAGCATCGCAATGACACGATCGAGCCGGGCGAACTGGAAGAAAAGGCGATCAACGTTGTGCGCGAGTTTGCACGCAAGCTGCCGCAGGTACGCAGCCTGCTGGATACCGATGTCTATGCCGCCTACGCAGGAGATCCGGCAGCAAAAAGCGTGGACGAAGTGCTGCTGTGCTATCCGGGCGTGCTCGCCATGGTCTACCATCGACTGGCTCATTGCCTGTATAAACTGGGTGTTCCTCTGGTGGCTCGCATCGCTGCGGAACTGGCGCACGGCCAGACAGGAATCGATATCCACCCGGGCGCACAGATCGGCGCCGGCTTCTTTATCGATCACGGTACCGGCGTGGTTATTGGCGAAACGGCCATCATTGGCGAACGCGTGCGGGTTTATCAGAACGTGACGCTGGGTGCCAAAAGCTTCCCCACAGACAGCAACGGCGATCTGAGCAAGGGCATTCCTCGTCATCCGATCGTGGAAGATGATGTGGTGATCTATTCCGGCGCTACTGTGCTGGGACGCGTTACGATCGGCAAAGGGGCCGTGGTGGGCGGCAACGTGTGGCTTACGCACGATGTGGAGCCAGGCTGTTTTGTGCGCCAGGCTTCCTCAAGCAACAAGCAGGCCCTGTTCAATGGCAATTGTGATTGAATCACGGCAGGCCGTGGTCTGTTGAACGAATGCCGGACGCGTTCCGGCATTCCCGGCCTGATCCTAGCCTATAAGCCCACGAATACCGGCAATGCCGTGAGCGCCATGTTCGCGCGCGGTCTGCAGGGTCTCGGCTGATTGCCCGCCTATCGCATAGACCGGCAGGCCGGCTTCGGCAGCAATCTGCTGGAACGCTTCCCAGCCCAGCGCTGGCTGTTCCGGATGTGACGGGGTGTCCAGAACATGCCCCAGCACCACAAAATCCGCTCCCAGAACCTGCGCATAAAGCACATCGGCCGTATGATGGGCCGATACTCCTACCAGAAATGTCTCTTCAGGCAGCGGGCGTGAATCGCTCAGCAATGCGTCCTGTGCCCGTAACTGCACGCCATCGGCCAATTTCCACCAGGCGCGTGGATGCACGCTATTGATCAGCACGCGTGCCCCGGCCTGATGGCAGCGTTCAATGGCCTGTTCAAAAACGGTCTTGAGACTGGCATCTGCCGGTCCGCCTGGCCATCCCGGCTCGCGCAGCTGTACCAGCCGGATTCCTGCATCCAGCTGCTGCTGCAGTCGCTGCATCCAGGCATCCACATTTTCCGGTGTGTCTATGTGCGAAAGAGCATACTGTGGCGGCAGGGTCAGCCAGCGCAGTGGGGGCAGGGAAGCGGGCAGCAGATCGCCCAGCTGGTCTGCTTCTTCAGGCGTCACCCAGGCCAGTTGCTGATCCTCCAGCGACGCAGGCGTGCCCGTCCAGGCGGTCACCTGCCAGAATGCCAGATTGACAATGGTCTTGGGATACTCATAAGTGAACGTGACCCAGGGGGTGCAGGTCTGCACATCGATGCCCAGTTCTTCCTTGAGTTCGCGTACCAGCGCCTGCTTTTGCGTTTCGCCTTCTTCGATCTTGCCCCCAGGAAACTCCCACCAGTCTTCCCAGGGCTTGCCCTTGGGGCGCTGGCCCAGCAGTACCTTGCCGGTCTCAGTATCAAGTATCACGCCTACGACAACTTTGATATACGGCTTGGCTTCGCTCATTTGCGGATCTCGTCCTGTGTTGATGCATCGGGGCGCTTGTCTGAGGCACTTCCGGCCTGCGCCGCGTTGCCGACCTGGTCATGAGCACCCGCCGGCATATGCCGTGCTGCCCAGTCACGCGCGAAATGCCGCGCAACGCGACCGGAGCGAGAACCGCGCTCAAGCGTCCATTGCAGTGCCTCGGTGCGGCTTTGCTCGATGAATTCAGCAGGGCAACCCAGCTCGCGCAGCCAGTGGGCCACGATATCCAGATAGTCGTCCTGGCGGAAGGGATAGAAAGACAGCCAGATGCCGAATCGCTCAGACAGGGAAATCTTTTCTTCCACCGTTTCGCCCGGATGGATTTCACCGTCGGGCTGATGCTTGGTGGACAGATTTTCGTTCATGTATTCGGGCATCAGGTGACGGCGGTTTGATGTCGCGTAAATCAGGATATTGTCACCGGCAGAGGCGATAGAGCCGTCCAGCACCGATTTGAGTGCCTTATAGCCTGCTTCGCCTTCCTCGAAGGACAGGTCGTCACAGAAGATGATGAATTTTTCGGGACGGTCAGCGACCATTTCCACCAGGTCGGTCAGGTCGGCCAGATCGGATTTGTCCATTTCGACCAGACGCAGGCCCCGGTCGCCATACTCGGCCAGCATGGCCTTGACCAGTGAGCTTTTGCCCGTGCCTCGTGCGCCGGTCATCAGTACGTTGTTGGCCGGCTTGCCTTCCAGAAAATGGCGGGTATTGCGATCTATGGTGTCGCGCTGACGTTCAATATGCAGCAGATCGTCCTTGTGGATCGTGGAAATATGCCTGACAGCTTCCAGCCAGCCTGTGGAACCCTTGCGGCGCCAGCGAAAGGCATGTGCGGTCCAGTCCACCGGAGGAGGGGCAGGGGGCAGCCAGGCGGCCAGTTGCCGCAGAACCTGATCTGCGCGTTCAATCAGGGAGGAAAGGTCGGCGGAAGAGTCTGTGCGGCTCACTGAAATATCCTGTTTCGTCAATCGCGATCATCGCGGTAAAAGGGTATACATTATCACCAAAAAAAGCCCTTTGTCTGTTTCTTGCTGCGGCCTGGAATATAATCACAGCTTGCCGTGAGTTAATTCCCTTTTATGCTTCAGGATTTGCCTTGAACCTCCCAGAGATTATCCGTCCCATCAACGATGATATGCGCGCCGTGGATGGCGTAATCCGCAATAAACTCGACTCTGACGTTGTTCTGATCCGTACCATCGGCGAATACATTATTGGCGCCGGTGGCAAGCGCATGCGTCCCGCGCTGGTACTCATGGCAGCGCGCGCCTTTGGCTATCAGGGTGATGCGCATCATACGCTGGCTGCCGTAGTCGAGTTCATTCATACCTCCACACTGCTGCATGACGACGTTGTCGATGAATCCGATATGCGTCGCGGCCGCGAAACCGCCAATGCGGTTTTCGGCAATGCGGCCAGCGTTCTGGTTGGCGACTATCTGTATTCGCGCTCTTTTGAAATGATGGTGTCGCTCGATTCCATGCGCATCATGCAGGTGCTGTCTGCGGCAACAACGGTAATTGCCGAAGGCGAAGTCCTGCAACTGCTCAATGTGCACGATCCCGATGTTTCGGTCGAGCGTTACCTGCAGGTTATTAGATACAAGACGGCCAAGCTGTTTGAGGCCGCCATGCAGACCGGTGCCTTGCTGGCCGGTGCCACATCGGAACAGGAAGCTGCCGCCGCCGATTATGGTCGGCATGTCGGAACTGCCTTTCAGCTGATCGATGACGTACTCGATTACACCGGCGATGTTGAAGCCCTGGGAAAAAATGTCGGCGATGATCTGCGCGAAGGCAAGCCAACGCTGCCGCTGATTCGCGTCATGCAGGTGGGCACACCAGAACAGCGCAAGCTCATTCATCAGGCCATCGAAGCCGGTGAAGCCGATTTTGCCGAGGTCGCCCGCGCCATTCATGAAACCGACGCGCTGCAATACACACGTCAGGTCGCCCGCGAAGAAGCCGACCGTGCCCGCCAGGCGCTCGAACAGTTCCCAGCTTCGGAATTTCGCGACTCCCTGCGCGCATTCTGCGATTTTGCCACCGAGAGAGATCGCTAACGCGGTTGATCCCGAGCCGTCTGACGATGGATTGACGCGAAGCATGTGTGCAATCCGCCTCTTTCGGCTTTTGGCCTTTCGTCGTTTGACTTCAGGCTCGCTTTATTCCCTGCAAGCCACAGTGCTTTTCCTCCACTAATTCAGGCGTTACGCCTTCCTTTGACACCATTTTCTGCCTGATCAGGGTTTACCTGAATCATCAGGGCGCCTGTGTGCGTCTGCAGAAAATTGGGTTATAGTAAACTGGCAAAAACGTTTTCCCGTTAGCTGCAATGCTGCGAGTCGGGTATGTCAATAATAAATTTTTTCGAGGTTAAGATGATCAAGAGCAAACTGAAAGCAGCCTTACTGGGTTTTGCCATCACCTTTGCCGTGCCGGCAGCCACCGTTGCTCATGCACAGGACAAAGAGCTTGTGGTTGCCACTGACACGGCTTTCGTGCCATTCGAATTCAAGCAGGACGGCAAATATGTCGGCTTTGACGTTGAACTGTGGGATGCACTGGCCAAGGACATGGGCGTCAAATATCGCCTGCAGCCTATGGATTTCAATGGCATTATCCCCGGCCTGCAAACCAAGAACATCGACGTCGCACTGGCGGGTATCACCATCAAGGATGAGCGTAAAAAGGTCATCGATTTCTCTGATCCTTACTATGAAAGCGGTATCGCCATCCTGACCTCAGTCAAGAACAAGGACAGCATCAAAACGGCCAAAGATCTGTCAGGCAAGGATGTGGCCGCTAAAACCGGTACGGCCACTGTCGATTTCCTGAAGAAAGAAGTGCCTGATGCCAAGGTCAAACTCTTCCCCAATATCGATAATGCGTTTCTTGACCTGGCTACCGGCCGTGTAGATGCGGTCGTTCACGATACGCCTAACGTTCAGTACTATGCCAACACAGGTGGCAAGGGCAAAGTGGTCGTGACCGGTTCCGTGCAGAGCGGTGACTTCTACGGTATTGCCTTCCCCAAAGGCAGTGACATGGTCGAAAAGGTCAATGCGTCACTCAAAAAACTTAAGGAAAATGGCGAATACGACAAGATCTACACCAAGTGGTTTGGTCAGTCAGTGAAGTAAATGCCGTCGCGCCGATGTTGCAGACATCGTTGCGCAGTGCTTTATCGCCGTAATTAACAAGCCGGTGATTGTCTCCCAGCGGGTACGATCACCGGATTTGTTTTTTTGGCAGACAATATTTCAATTGGGGTTATCACATGGATTTTGACTTTTCCGTAATCAAGGACGCACTGCCAAGCCTCATGGCAGGGACGTGGGTCACCATCAAAATCACTTTCTGGGGGCTGTTCGGTGGTGTACTGCTTGGTGCGCTGACCGGCGTCATTCGCGCTTACATCCCCTCTCTGTTCAGGGGTGAAGTCATTCGCCGCAACCCCGTTTTAGGCATTCTTGGCCCCATTCTGAGTCTGATTGCCCAGGCTTATGTGCTGGTGGTGCGTGGCACGCCCATCGTCGTACAGGTCATGTTCATCTACTTTGCGCTGCCCCTGCTGATTGACGTGCGTGTCGACGGCATGTCGGCGGCCATTGCCACACTGATCATTAACTCGGGCGCCTATATTGCCGAGATCGTGCGTGGTGCCCTGCAATCGGTGCCGCGCGGCCTGTTCGAAGCCGGGCAGTCCATGGGGCTGTCCTTTCCGCGCATTCTGCTCAAAATTGTCTGGCCTGTGGCTTTTCGCCGCATGATTCCGGCGCTGGGCAACCAGTGCATTATCAGTCTGAAGGATTCCTCGCTGTTCATTGTTATTGGTGTGGCAGAACTGACCCGACAGGGCCAGGAAATCA
>JBEBTQ010000017.1:0-18969 GCA_040393685.1 Advenella kashmirensis
CGAATTCGCATTCAAATTCGGTCCCGCCGAATACTTTGCGATCATGGTGCTGGGTCTGGTGGCCGCCTCTGTGGTATCGTCCGGTTCGGCGGTCAAAGGAATCACAATGGTGGTAGCAGGCGTGCTGCTCGGGCTGGTCGGCACAGATGTGAATTCGGGCGTGTCTCGTTTCGATCTGGGTTTTCCTGAGCTGCAGGATGGCGTGCAAATCGTTGCACTTGCCATGGGCCTTTTCGGCATTACTGAAATCATTGCCAGTATCAATCATGTGAAAGCGGCGGACCGCAAGGTTGACGTGTCCATGAAAGCCATGCTGCCCACCCGCGATGAGATGAAGCGTTCCTGGTGGCCGATGGCGCGAGGATCCGGTCTGGGTTCATTTTTCGGCGTGTTGCCTGGCGTGGGTCCCACCGTTGCAGCGTTTATGGCCTATGCGATGGAAAAGCGGATTTCGAAAACACCCGAGCGTTTCGGACATGGCGCGATCGAAGGGATTATGGCTCCAGAGACTGCCAATAACGCATCTGATCAGGCGTCCTTTATCCCGACGATGACTCTTGGCATACCTGGCAGCGTAACGATGGCGCTGATTATTGGTGCGCTAATGGTTCATGGCATACAGCCAGGTCCGCAAATGCTGACTGAGCATCCTGATATGTTCTGGGGGCTGATAATGAGCTTCTGGATCGGCAACATCGTACTGGTACTTCTGAATGTACCGATGATCGGCTTGTGGGTACGAGTGCTGACGATTCCGTATCACATCCTTTACCCGGCTATCGTGATGTTTATTTGCATTGGCACTTACGCGGTCAACAATAATATCTTTGATGTCTACGCAGTGCTGGCGTTTGGTGTTGGTGGCTACGTACTGCGGGTACTTGGTTTTGAGCCGGCTCCGCTGCTGCTTGGTTACGTGCTGGGTCCAATGCTGGAAGAGAACTTCCGACGTGCAATGCTGCTCTCGCGAGGAAGTCTGCAGACCTTTATAGATCGTCCGATCAGCATGTGGGTACTTCTTCTCACCGCAGTGCTGTTGATATGGGGCGTGTGGAGTACATTGCGCCAGCGATCGACCGTCAGAATGGCACCTGCAGCCTAGTCGGACTGGATTGACCTGGAGTATCGTTGGTGGAGGGCTGTATTGAACAGTCTTCCGCCAATTTGCATTGGCCGTCTAACCATGATCGCCGATCGCTGGTAAGTCCTATGGCTTTAATTTCGAAGGCTCTAACGGAAATGACACGATGACTCGCAGTCCCGGATTGGCACCGGAGAATGAGACAGTGCCGCCGTGCAATCCGATAATGCTCATGACGCTGGTTAAACCCAGTCCGTGGCCTTCTGAGGATGGATCTGTTCTATAAAAATGCTTACCCAAATGTTCGTACTCTGCTTCGGCAAGTCCCGGCCCATCGTCTTCAATAATAATTAATCCATTTCTACCCTGCCTGGCAACGCAAACCACGACATGATGGTTGGCATATTTGAGCGAATTGTCCAGAAGATTGGCGAGTGCGCTCGCAAGCAGATTTGCATCACCGTCAATTGTTATTCTGTCCAGTCCCTGGCAGGTTAGCGTAATCGCTTTGTCTTCGGCCAATGCCTCATACATTTCAATCATGTCACTGACAATGACATCCAGCTCGCAGGGCTTGAATGAACGTCGTTGGATTCCTGCTTCCATCTCGGCAATCTGCAACAGCTTTTCCATCAGCACGTTCAGACGTTCGATACTTTCTACCGCATGCTGATTCGCCATTTTGACGTCCGTTAGGGTGGCATCAGGGTGCTGCGCTTCTCGTAATGCGCCAATAATGCGAGTCAACGGGGTTCGAAGATTATGTGCAATCGTATCCGAGATATGTCGGGCGCTTTTCATCAGAAACTCGATACGATCCAGCATCTTGTTGATGTCTCGATTGAGCAGCGTAAACTCGTCTTCACCTCCGGGTGCAGAGATGCGTTTTGATAATTTTCCCGCTCCGATCTGCTGCGTTGTTCGTCGAATATGGCTGACGCGGTTTGTCAATTCGCTTCTGAATATATAGGTTCCCAACAGGATAAGGAGTGCCGCCAGTAGTATCGACGCCGCTGTTGCGCGCCCGATCAATGCGGTGAGGTCGCTGATTTCACTTAACTCCTGACCCACAATCAGCGTTTCACCGCCGGTCATTGTTTTCACTTGCAATTGTCCGCGCGTCGGGACGCCATCCTGTATCACTTCAGCGTCATAAATTTCGCTACTGGCTGAGCTAAACCTGGGAGAGGGCGCCAGATTGCCGGCCAGTTTGTCGCCTTCCTTATCAAGAAGCAGATAGATCTCACGGTCGGCATCAATCCGATCTGAAAGCGTCAGCTCGATCGAAGAGATAAGGGCGTTCCGGCCTCCATCTTCGTAAGCTGCTGTGAGGCGTTGTGCGGTCGCTGTGATTTGTCTTGTGTAGCCGGTGCGCAATGCACCAACGAATTGAACGTACAGGAACGCGATCAATATCGAGGTTGTGAATATTGCGAGCAAGCCATAATTCAACGTCAGGCGAAACGAGACGGAGTTCCACAGGCGCCTGAAAAACTGAATCATTCTTCTTCAAGTTCCGCCTGAGCGCTCATTCTGTCGGAGATGGTGTATCCCACGCCACGTATCGTATGAATCAACGGTGTTGCGGAAATAAAATCTATCTTCCTGCGCAGCCTGCTCACCTGAACGTCAATCACATTTGACTGGGGGTCAAAGTTGTATCCCCAGATTGTTTCCAGCAGCATGGTTCGCGTGACAATCCTGTGGGCGTTAAGCATCAGATACAGCAGTAATCGAAACTCCTGCGGCTGCAGGGAAATGGATCGCTCCGCACGCTGCACTTTCTGGGTCGTCACATTGATCGTCAGGTCCGCAATTCTAAGATTTTTGACATCCAGTTCGGGTCGCGATCGCCTGACCAGTGCATCTGCTCGCGCGACCAGTTCAGAAAACGAAAAGGGCTTGCATAAATAATCATCCCCGCCCGCTCTTAATCCGTCAACACGGTCGTCAACCGCCGACAGCGCGCTCAGTACCAATACCGGCGTTTTCTTTCCCAGCACTCTTAGCGCAGACAGTATCGACAGGCCGTCGACATGATTAGGCAATATACGGTCCAGAATGATTATGTCCCATTTGTCCTTCATTGCATTTTCAAGTCCGCTGGCGCCATCGCTGCTGACAGTGACCAAATGCCCGAGCTCGGTCAGGCCGTTGGCAAGATAACGCGCATTGTTTCGGTCATCTTCTATGATCAGGCATTGCCACATAACTTATTCCGGACGAAATGGGCGTGAGGCGACAGCCTCAACATGTTTAGTGAAAGCACTTTCTTAAAATCACGTTTGTATTGGACTACGAGTGACCATATCACCAAGCCAGGCGCAATGCGCTATTCTTACCAAATGGTAAGGGTATGGTAATTGCTCGGTAAGCTAAAGGCGCCAAGAGAAAATTGACTGAGGCAGACGATGACATCGTAATCGGAAGCCTATAAAACCCTCATGGATACGGAACGAGCCAAGTGGAAGCGCATCATCGACGAGAATAAAATCGTGGTTAAATGAAGTTTCGGTTTGCATTTTGCACAAAAAGGTCAATAATATGATTTATTGACATTAAGGAACAGCTATACAGATGTGATTTTGCTGAACATCCCTTGCGTACTGCGATGATGACGCTTGCCATATGGGTGTGATATCGGAAGGAAAATATGAGCGATCAAAGCGAAGTAAAAGTATGCGTAATTGGTGCCGGTGCCATTGGTGGATACCTTGGCGTCAGACTGGCCGACAGCGGCGCCCAGGTCAGCGTACTGGCGCGCGGCAAAACGCTGCAATCCATTCAGACACGTGGGTGGATTCTGGAAGAAGGGGAGAAGCGCCTGGTGACCAACGTCAATGCGGCGTCTGATCCGCAGGCGCTGGGGGTGCAGGATGTTGTCATCGTTGCGGTCAAGGCTCACTCGCTGGCAGACATTGCGCCCATGGTAACGTCGCTGTGCCACAAGGACACGGTGGTGATACCCGCTATTAATGGCATCCCATGGTGGTTCAGTCAGGGGATGGCTGACTTTGGTTTGCCATCGCGCCTTGACTCGGTCGACCCGGACGGCACTATTGAAAAGGCGATCGACAGCAAACGCGTAATCGGTAGCGTCGTTTACCCCTCATGCTACAGCCCTGAACCCGGCGTATCGCATCACAGCTCGGGCACCCGACTGGTACTGGGTGAAATTGGGGTCTCTTCGGCTGACAGCAATCAAACAGATAGACTGGAAAGAGTGGTGGCACTTTTTAACGCTGCAGGCCTGGCCGCAGAACCCACAGATGAAATACGACGCGCTGTCTGGGAAAAACTGTTGGGCAATGTCTGTTTCAATCCAGTCAGCCTGCTTACTGGTTCGTCCACGGACCTGATGATCGATGATCCGGATATTTATCGCATGTTTGTCGACTTGATGAATGAAGTGATCGTAGTGGGGTCCGCGCTCGGCCTGGCGATTGGCGTGACGCCCGAGGCAAGGCTTGCGACGACCCGCAAACTTGGCAATGTCAAAACATCCATGCTGCAGGATGCTGAAGCGGCAAGGCCTGTTGAGGTTCAGGCGATTGTAGGTGCATTTGTGGAAGTGGCCCGATCACTCGGGATAAAGACACCGATTGCTTCAACAATATATGCCTTGGCACGCATGCGTGCCCAGACACTCGGACTGCTCAAACAATAAGAGATGTCGCTACTCATGGCTATTACATATGAATTGATCAAACAGGTTACCGCGCAACTCTACGAACGTTCCCTGAAGCAGATTCCTGACGACACGCGCCAGGCATTAGTGCAGGCAGAGGAGCGGGAGTCCAATGAAACGGGGCGCAAGACATTACAGATCATGATCGAGAGCGCTGATGCAGCGCGCCGTAAGCAATCGCTGGTCTGTTCTGACTCCGGGGTGCCTGTCTATTTCATGCAGATTGGCACGCAGGCACGTTTTGATGGAAATGTGAAGCAGGCGATCGAAGACGGTTTTGCGGAACTGGTTGCAGCGATTGATCCGCCTCTGCTTCCCCATGTGACCAATCCTCTGACGCTGGAGCGCGGCTACAAGGGTAAGGGGATGCCGATTACCACCTTCGATCTGGTGGACGGTGCCGATTACATCGATATCACCTGTTCGCCCAAAGCACTAGGTTCGGGCCGCTGGGCCGCGCTGGAGATATTCAGCTTTCCCGACTTGCCGACAATAGAAAACTTCGTGATGGAAACGGTCCTGAAGGCCGGCTCGCAGCCCTGTCCTCCGGTGGTCATTGGCGTGGGCATCGGCGGCTCGTTTGACTATGCCGCGAAAATGGCCAAGGAAGCAACCCTGAGAAAAATCGGCACGATCAACAGCGAGCCGATTCTGGTCGAGATGGAAGCGCGACTGCTGGAACGAATCAATAAAACGGGCTTCGGGCCAATGGGAACCGGTGGTGACAGCACTTCAATGGCCGTACATATCAATTATTCTGCCGGGCATGGCTTCACGCCGGTGGCGGTCTGTTTCAACTGCTGGATCAATCGGCGTACCCGCGCGCGCTGTTATAACGACGGTCGTGTCGAAATTCTGGAGTGAACGGAAATGAGCATCACTACCCATCGCATGACATTCCCACTGACCGCCGCGGATGCGCGTACGTTGCGAGCCGGTGACCAGGTCATTATTGACGGTGAAATCATTATTACCGCGGGGCTGCCAACCCACGCAAGATTTCTGGACTGTCTGGACCAGAAGGAAGACTTTCCGATGGACCTGCACGGCGCCTCCTTATTTCATTTGGGAAGCTACAGCAGGGAAACCGACGGACAGTTTGAGATTCTTTATATCAATCCGACGACGAGTACGCGTTTTAACCCGCATATGCCGCGGTTGATCCGCGAATTGAAATTGCACGCGACAGGCGGTAAAGGTGGGCTGGATGAAGCGAGTGCGCAAGCCATGCAGGAAGCGGGCTGCGTATATCTGTCCTTTCTCGGTGGCGGGTGCACCCTGCTGAGCGAAGCGATCGAAGACGTGCTGGAAGTGGGCTGGCGCGATATGCTGACCCATTATCGCGTGGTCAGACTGAGAGTCAAAGGGCTGGGGCCGGTCACGGTAGGGATCGACGCGCACGGCAATAATCTTTACACGCAGATCCGCGAAGCCGCGCAGAAGCAGCTGTAAACACAGTTGCAATACGATCATGCAGTTCGCCGCAGGCAGGCCTGGCGCGTGTGTCGTCATCGCGCAAGTCAACCGGCCACGTCATCCGTAATCGATTCGTCCTGCAATCCTTCGTTGTTCGCGGTAAGATGGTGACAGGCTTGCACTCTGGTGCGGGCAGTCAGGAATATGAAGGAGGCTTCGATGAAAAAGAATGCTATTCAGGTCAAGCGCGTTTATGATGATCCGGCAGCAAGTGACGGCTATCGGGTACTGGTGGATCGTCTGTGGCCGCGGGGCGTGAAAAAGGCGGATTTGAAATACGATCTTTGGCTCAAGGACATTACGCCGAGCAGCGATCTGCGCAAATGGTTTCATGAGGACAAGACTCGTTGGAGTGAATTCACGAAGCGTTATTGCGCTGAACTGGACAAAGAGCAGGACGCCGTCAAGCAATTGCAGGACAAGGCCAGACACGGAACGGTCACGTTGTTATCTGCCACAAAGGATGAATCGCACAATCATGCCAATGTGCTGCGGGATTATTTAAAGTCGTCTTTGGGTGAATCGAAGAAATAGATTCAGACTAGCTGCTAGCGCGACTGAAATTAAACGTCAAACTATGACAAACGAATTTGGCATGTTTTCATATTGGAAGGGTTGCCGCTGGCGATGAGTTTGCCGCTGTTGACAAGTGCAATAGCACGATTGAGCAATGTACCGTCGGATACTTGGAAATAGGGTTCTCTCATTCGCCACAGCGTTTTCCCGATGACGAAATCCAGCTTTTGCCATTCAGTTGTGGTTTCATTGAGCAGGAACTGATCGTAATGTTCCAGGGGAACCGATTTCAGACCAGATTGCGTAACGATGCGATACGGCGCGTTCTCTCTTTTCAGCAAGTCCCATTCTTTTTGTCTCGTGGTCAGCACGCTTTCTGGCAACGCTTCTTCGCCATCGAACAACGTCTCCAACCCTTCGGGCGGCGCGACTGCTACTGCGTTCAAGGGGGGCGTTAGACCGTCCCTAAGTTGATGGCCTGGTACGCGCAGACCCGTTACATCAATGACTTTATACGGTCTGCCTCTCATTCTTGCAGCCCAGGCCAGACAAAATGCCAGTTCGCGCGCAGAATGCCGGCCGTACCAGATCACAATGTCATCTTCTGTTTTATCAACCTGATTCCAAAAGGAGTCAAGGTCATTACGATCTTCCGGCCATCCCCCCTGGGATTGCCACCATGCCGCACGAGTATCCGTGTTCTCAGGTGAAATGGGTCCGCAGCTCAGGTCATCGAAAAAGGTCAGAACTTTGTCGCTGCGCCCGGAGTTGCGCAATGCTTGCTCCAATGAATTGGCAGCGGATACGCCTGGTGCGATATGGCATTTTTTCATGGTGCTTACGGTTCAACGTGAGAAAACATCTGGCATTAACCTTTAATGGGAAAATTCATGCAAGAGGCAATTTGAGTCTACCATGCTCTCGCAGAATTCCCGCAACGGCATTTCGGATTGGTTTATAGTCGCGTATCAGATTCTTTCCTGGAGTTTCCATGAATACCGTCAGTTTCACAACGGTCGATGTTTTCACGTCTACGCGCTTCGAGGGCAACCCGCTGGCCGTCATCACTGATGCGCGTGGTCTGGATGATGCTGTAATGCAAAAGATCGCAGCGGAGTTCGGCTATTCAGAAATTACATTCGTGTTGCCCCCCGAGAACCCGGAGAATACTGCGCGGGTACGAATTTTCACCCCAATCTCGGAGATCCCATTTGCAGGCCACCCGAATGTGGGAACGGCTTATGTGCTCGGTCAGCAGCCTGAGGTCTTTGGAAAGCCTGTTGGCTCAGCGCTGCGGTTTGAAGAAAAAGCCGGTCTTGTTTGCGTGGATCTGAAGCGGGATGGCAATCAGGTTTTGTCGGCATCGATTCGGGCACCACAGCCCTTATCTACCGACAGAACAATCAGCCCGGAGACCGTTGCACGCTGTGTTTCTATCCCGGAAGAGGCAGTGCGCACATCGACCCACAGTCCATTGGTTGTTTCTGTGGGATTGGACTTTGTTGTGGCAGAGTTGACTGATCTGTCGGCGCTCGCGCTTGCCAGACCAAATCTGGCATGTTTCAAAGAGGCAGCCGGCCCGAACCTGACGGGCAACCACGACTTTTCGCTCTTTGTGTACGTCAGGTCTTCCGAATCCCCCTGGCGTGTCCGCGCTCGCATGTTTGCGCCGCTGGACAATGTTGCTGAAGATCCGGCCACGGGCAGTGCATCCGCGGCACTCGGCGCCTATTTGGTCTCGCTTGCCCCCGAAACTGACATTGCCAGATCGCTCACCATAGAGCAAGGAGTGGAAATGGGTCGACGCAGCTTGATTAATATCGATGTAACAAAGAGCGCAGGAAAAATCACAGATGTGGCTATTGGCGGCTCCTGCGTACCGGTGATTACAGGTGAAATAGCCTGTTAGTTTTACCCTGCTGCCGGGGTTGCTGAAAAGTTATTTCTGACGCTTCAGAACCCCGGCGTCTTCCGTGGCGTTGAGGGGGCGGTCCAGAACATTCAGTTTGTCTTCATTCACCGCCTGCAATATGTCATTTGATCTCACGCCAAACAGCCAATCGCCGTCTTTACTATGCGATATCAGGCGCAGGAGGGTGTGTTTGCCTTTCTTTTCGATAGTCCAGCTGCCATGAAGGGGCTTTTCAACAGCGTCCCCGCTGAGCGAATATCTTCCATGTTCATCGAGCTTCAGAAGAATGTCGTCGCCACCGAATGTGCCGGCGGGAAACATGCCTGCGGACTTCAAAGCAGCAGCTGCCGCTGCTGCTTTATTCTCGGGCTGCATCGATGGTGCATTCGCATTCTGGGCATAGGCTTGAAGGGTGAACAAGCCAAGCGCGCATATACCCATCGTTTTCGTAAAGACGTAGAAATTCTTCATATGAGTGCTCCATAGGATTCGGGTTCTTTTCATATCGTATTGGATCATCATAACAGTTGATGCTTTTTTCGCAGGATTCTGCGACCAAAGGCAGCGTCCTCTGTCCTGTTTCAAGGTCTGGTGCATTTCCCTACATTTTGAGCATCTGGGGTTCTTTTCTCAGTCAACTCTATAAATCGTCATCGGTAATGCAATTGGCGGAGTCTGGATCCTGCTATGCTACAGTTCAATATTCAATTCTGGCGCGAGAAAAAAATGGGTATTGAACGTTTCAAGATCGATTTTCCCCAACAACAACTCGACGATCTTTACGCCAGATTAGAGAAAACGCGTTGGCCGATACAACCGAAAGGAACCGGCTGGGAACGCGGCACAGAAATGAGCACCCTCCAACGCCTGCTCGACTACTGGTTAAAGGAATTTGACTGGAGAAAACAGGAAGAGGCGTTAAACCAGTTCTCACATTATCGATGCAATATCGAAGGCGTGAATATCCATTTCATTCGTGAGCCGGGCAAGGGCGCCAATCCAATGCCATTGATTCTGACTCATGGCTGGCCTGATTCTTTCATTCGTTATCAGAAGGTGATCTCAATGCTGGCTGATCCTGGCAGCCACGGAGGAGATCCTGATGATGCGTTTGAGGTGATTGTTCCATCGGTTCCGGGATTTGGCCTGTCAGGAAGCCCGGAAAAACCGGGTATTAATAATTCAACGGTTGCCGGCCTCTGGCATCGTCTAATGACAGAAGCGCTCGGGTTTGCACGTTTTGGCGCAGGCGGGGGCGATGTTGGTTCGAGCGTTACTCGCTATCTGGCGTCACAGCATCCCGAGACCCTGGTTGGCATTCATCTGACTGATGTGGGCATTATTCGCAGTCTGCTGCCCCAGGCGAGTGCCTCATTGATCACTGAAGATGAGCAGCGTTACGGCAAAAGTGTACAAGCGTGGCTGAATACTGAGGCGGCCTATATTTCGATGCAAGGGACAAAGCCCTGGACGTTGGCATATGCCCTGAACGATTCGCCGGCAGGTCTCGCGGCATGGATTGTTGAAAAATTCATGTCCTGGAGTGACTGCAAGGGAGATCTTCTTGGCTATTTTGGTGCCGATGAATTGTTGACGAACATCATGCTGTACTGGCTGACCGGAACAAGTGGCTCTTCCGCGAATATTTATTACGACAATTTGCATTCACTGCCGCCATTGGGCGATATCAGCGTGCCTACCGGCGTCGCACTTTTCTCTGCTGATGTGTTGCCGCCGCCAAAATCCTGGGTAGAAAAGCACTTTAATCTCGTTCAATGGACCGAAATCGCGGGCGGAGGGCACTTTACAGCGATGGAAAAACCAGAGCAGTTTGTTGAAGATATTCGTCGATTTTTTCGACCGCTGCGAAATATAACAAGCTGAGAGCCGTCTCTCATGAACCATACGCAATCAATGCCAGGTTTGAATAATTAAATGTTTGCTCCGAAGCGTTCTCTAAACGGCACTTCTTCAGTTATCTTTCAAGACCCCATCCGCTTTGGCGTCTTTGGATGATAGCAGTGCAATCTGTCTTCGCAACGCGTTTGAAGCTGATTCCAGCATTTGCGGCTTTTCGGCCATAGACCCCACATTGCATCGCAGCCAGGGGGTTTCATTGCGTTCGTGATAGAAGACGGCACCCGGCATCATGTAAAGGCCTTCGGTGATCATCGCGCGCGCCAGTGATACCGAGTTGCTCACGCCTGGAAAACGTATCCACAGGTATAGCGTTTCAGCAGGTCGGGTAAATATCTCTGCGCCCAACGCGTCCAGGGTACGCAGTGCCAGTGCGGTTGATTTTCGGGCTCTTTGCTGCAATTGTGCAATGTGCCGCGAGTAACGATCTTCGGTGATGATCGCATCGACAGCGCGCTCGGCAAATTCCGTGCTATTGACAGTTGTGATTGTCTTTACTTCAAGCAAATCCTGAACCAGTCGCGGGTGGCAGACAATAAATCCGATGCGCATGAGACTGGAGAGTGATTTGGTGAACGTGCCAATGTGAATGGTATTGTGTAACCCGTCAAGTGCGGACAGTCTGGGGGCGTGATTGGGTTTGTAATCACCCAGGGCATCCTGTTCCACAATTGTCAGCCCCAGTTCTCGGGCGCAATTTAGCACTTCCGCCGCCACATCCAGGCTGATATCGCTGCCCGTGGGATTATGCGCCAAAGATTGCGTGAAGAAGAAGCGCGCACCGGTCTCTTTAGCCAGTCGGCGCAGTTGAATAGTGTCCGGCCCCGTTGCGTTACGCGGCACACCCACAGGAATTGCACCCTGCAACTGAATTTTCTTGATCGTCAGAAAATAGGTGGGTGAATCTATGAGTACTTTCTCACCGGGTCGGATAAAGCGGCGGATGATAATATCCACGGCCTGTGATGCGCCCTGCGTAAGGAGGATCTGGGATGCTTCGCATTCCAGGCCAATGGCTGCCATGCGCACGCTGATATGACGTCGTAAGGACGGATAACCCATGGGATCGCCATATCGAAAGGCTGATCCGAGCCCCAGTCGGCTGATTTTCTGCATGTAGCGATCCAGCCGACAGCTCTCCAGCCATTTGGCTGGTGGCAATCCGTCTGCCCAGGAATAGCTGGAGGAGAAATCGTCGGGCGCTTCCAGGCCATATTCCCGTAAAGCCCGGCTGACTGCAGGTGCCCAATGGTTGCTGTTTTCGCGCGCAGCAGGCACACCGCGAACGAAATATCCCGCTCCACGGCGGGGTTCCACCAGGTTATTGGCTATCAGTTTCTCGTATGCATAGATGACGGTGTTCTTGGAGCATTGAT
This sequence comes from Advenella kashmirensis, assembly GCA_040393685.1. Classification (GTDB taxonomy): domain Bacteria; phylum Pseudomonadota; class Gammaproteobacteria; order Burkholderiales; family Burkholderiaceae_B; genus Advenella; species Advenella kashmirensis_C. The sequence goes on from JBEBTQ010000017.1 coordinate 11,967, forward strand.
AAAGCCGCATGCACTCTCGGAGTGAAGGCAGTTTTTCTCCTGCGCGATAGTCTCCTTTAATGATCTGATTCTGAATTTTTTGTGCCAGCTTATCTGTAAGGAAATCACGCATGTGTTGTCGCCTCTTGTTTGCTGCTCAATCTAGCATAGTTCAACTGTAGGAGGCAACTGTACCTTTATGACTGGTTCAGGCTCTCCCTATAATCAGATGCATATCAAATAGTGCTCATACAGGCTATGTCAGATGTGATTCATCAATGTGGAGAGGACAAGCATGCCGTACCAGGATCATCTGCCGTTCGAAGGCAGAATTGGAAAAACCTATCGTGATTCCGAAGCCAGATGGCCGAAGCCGTTCAAAGCGGCTGAAGGCGCACCGAACGTGGTGCTGGTTGTGCTGGACGACGTGGGCTTTTCTGATATCGGCTGCTATGGTTCAGAAGTGAGCACGCCCAATATGGATAAGCTGGCATCTGGTGGCGTGCGCTATAACAATTTTCATGTAACAGCCATGTGTTCGCCAACCCGTGCCTGTTTGATGACGGGCCGCAACGCCCATTCGGTGGGGGTCGGCATCATTTCTGAGTGGTCCAATGGATTTCCCGCCTATCAGGGACGAATCACGCGCAAAGCCGCGACATTGCCGGAAGTGCTTGGCGTAGCCGGTTATACCTCATATGCCACGGGCAAATGGCATCTGACCAATATCAAGGACTATGGTTCGGCCGGACCGCACGGCGACTGGCCGTTGGGTCGTGGATTTGCCCGCTGGTATGGTTTTCATGGCGCACTGGCAGACCAGTGGCATCCCGAGCTTTACGAAGACAATCATCCCCTGGTCAAACAGCCAGGAGAAAATTACCACTTGTCCGAGGACCTGATCGACCAGGCGATCGTTCAGATTCGTGACCACGTGACCTCCGCGCCCGACCGCCCCTTTTTTGAATATCTCGCATTTGGCGCCTGCCATTGGCCGCATCACGTGCCGGACTCGTACATCGAAAAATATAGAGGACGCTATGACGCAGGCTGGGACGAAATTCGTCAGGAACGCTTCGAGCGTCAAAAGCAGATGGGATTGATACCCGAATCAACACAATTGGCACCGCGCAATGACGACGTGAAGTCCTGGGACGCACTGCCCGAGGTCGAAAAGAAGGCGGGATGTCTGTTGCAGGAAACGTATGCGGCGTTTCTGGAGCACACCGATGCACAGATAGGTCGATTGATGGACTATCTGGAAAAGATCAATCAACTGGATAACACGCTGTTTATCGTAGTGTCAGACAATGGCGCGAGTTCGGAAGGCGGCAGTATGGGCGCATTTAACATGCGTAGCCAATTGACTTATCACAAAGGTAATTCGCAGGACATCGTGGATCGCGCCAGTCTGCTGGGAACAGAGCACGCTTACAGTCATTACCCGACAGGCTGGGCGCAGGTTGGTAATACACCCTTGAAATGGTACAAGAAAGACACCTACGGCGGTGGTGTGCGCGCGCCGTTGATCATGCACTGGCCCAATGGCATGCGTACTCGTGGAGAAATTCGCGAACAGTTTCATCATGCTGTGGATGTGATGGCGACAGTACTGGAATGCGCCGGCACAAAGGCGCCTGAAAAACACCTGGGATATGAACAGTTGCCGCTGGCGGGCGTTGGGATGCGATACAGCTTTGACGCACCGCAGGCGGCGGGCACGCGTGATAAGCAGTACTTTGAATTGATTGGCAACCGGGCTATCTGGCACAAGGGATGGAAAGCGGTGGCTGCGCACAAAAAAGGCACGCCTTTTGAAAACGACCCGTGGCAATTGTTCAATCTTGAAGAAGATTTTTCGGAATGTACCGACCGGGCCCAGGAACAGCCCGATAGGCTACAGCAATTGATTGAGCTCTGGTGGCAACAGGCTGAGCACTTTGGTGTTTTGCCTCTGGATGACCGCCAGCATGAGCGCGCAGAGGGCACGCTCAAGCACAATCCTGCACGCCGCTTTGAATTTCATCCTGGTATGGCCCGGATAGATCGACTGATGATGCCGGATATCAGCGATCGTAGCTACGAAATTCAGGTGGCACTGAATGACCTTCAATCTGACACCGAAGGCATCGTGTTCTCCTGGGGAAGCCGATTTGCCGGCTTTGTTCTATACGTCAAGGCGGGTCGGATCCATTACGAATACCATTACACCGAAGCAGAAATCCACAAACTTGACGCTCCGCTGCCACCGGATTCAGCCAACATCACGATTGTGTTTGAGCGCACCGGAAAACATCAGGGGCGCATCAGGCTGACGGTCAATACGGAGCCCTCAGTCACGATGGAGTTGCCGCAAGTATGGTGGACTTACGGGACGACTGCAGGACTGACTTGCGGCTACGCTGAAGTTCCCATTGCCGATGCGTACGTTGCTCCTTTCCCTTTTTCCGCAAAGATTGCGCGATTTACCGTGCTGCTGGATCATGCCGCAGCCGACGAGAACGAAATGTATCGCGTCACGATGGCAGACCAATAGCAAACTTGTGAGGAGACTACATAATGAAAATCCAAAAAACGTATCGCCGTGTATTGCTTGCTTCCTGTGCAACGCTTGCTGTTCTCTCTGGTTCACAGGTTCCTGCTGCCGAAACCTGGAATCCACCGGGCCCTGTGAATGTAATCGTCGGCTTCACGGCTGGCGGACCCACCGACACCCTTGCACGCAAGCTATCAGACCTTGTCGCCAAGGATATTCCGCGACCTTTGATCGTGCATAACAAACCAGGCGCTGCCGGCTCCGTTGCTGTTTCCTATCTGGCACGTCAGGCGCCGGACGGCCTGAATCTGGGTATGCTTCTGATCGGCGCGGTGGTCAATCAGCATATACGTAAAGTTGATTACGACACTAACCAGTTAACGCCAATCATTATGTTTGGCACATTGCCACAGGGTATCGTCGTCAGATCGGACGCACCCTGGAAAACAGCGAAAGAATTTTTTGACTATGCCAAAGCGCACCCCAACGGAATCCGGTTTTCGACTGCGGGCATTGGAACGGCACAGCATTTTTCGATGGAACGACTTGGCAAGGCATTGGATGTGAAGTGGACGCATGTTCCCTACAAAAGCGGAACGGAAGCCGTGACTGCAGTCATGGCCGGCGAAGTGGAGGCTGCAGCTCAAACGGCAGAATGGTCACCGCTGGTCAAAAGCGGCAAACTGCGTTTACTCACCACGTTTACCGAAAACAGAATGGAAGAATTCCCGGACATACCCACTTTGCGTGAGCAGGGACTGGATATTGTGGCGCCCAGCATGATGGGGGTCATCGGACCCAAAGGTATGCGTCCCGAAGTCGTCAAACGCTGGCATGATGCGTTTGCACCTGCCATGAAAGACAACTCCTTTCTGGCCATGTTATCTACCCTGGGTATTGAACCTGCACTCAAGGATTCGCAGGAGTTTGGCGAATATCTGAAGATGACCAATGCATTTTATGAGCGCATGGCCAGGCAATTTGCTCAGACGGTTCACTGACAGCGCGCTGGTGGACAAATGAAAATCGGGTTACAGCCGAGGACGCGTATTGCAGGATCACCGATCTCAATCGCAATATTCCAACTGTAATTCCCGTATAAACCCTAATATCGAAACGTTTCGATTTATCGTTAAGATAGATTCACATACCAAGCCAAAACGATTAATTGGAGACAAGCAATGAAAATGGATATGAAATTTCGTGTCCCGAACAGCCGGGCGTTCGCCGTCTGCTGTTCGGCGGCACTGGTGTTGATATGCAGCACTGCATCTGCCGCTGCCGTCAAACTTGGTGCCATCTTTCCCCTGAGTGGCAATTTCGCCACTTTCGGTACACAGTGCTTCAAGGGCGTGGAACTGGCAGTCGAAGAGGCCAATGCCCAGGGCGGGATCAATGGCGATCAGATTCAGCTGGTCAAGGCCGATGCTGCAGATACCAGTCAGGCGGTAAGTGAAACGCGTCGGCTGATTTCGCGTGAGGATGTAAAAGCGATTTTTGGCACCTACGCCTCTGGCTTATCCTATGCAGCGACACCGGTTGCCGAACTGGCGGGCGTTCCTTATTTTGAAGTCACAGCGACGGCCGATAACCTGACTGAGCGCAAGTTTCAATACCTGTTTCGTGCAAGTGCACCTGCCAGCGCGTTCGGGGCCTCTTCCATGGAAGCCCTGGAAAAAATCGTCATGCCGCACTACAAGCTGACCCCAGAGAACGCACGCATTGCCATTGTGAATGAGGACAGTCTGTACGGGGCCTCCGTTGCGAAAAAACAGCTGGAAATCGCTAAAAAGGCGGGATTGAATGTTGTCGAAACCATCCCATATTCAGCCAAAACCGTTGACCTGTCATCTGCGGTGCTGCGCCTGAAGCAATCCAAGGTCAACGTGGTCATGCACACGGGTTATCAGAACGACACGATTCTGTTGCATCGGCAGATGGCTGAGGCGGGCTTCAAACCTACCGCGCTGGTGGGCGGCGGTGGCGGATACTCGCTGTATGAGACGCGGCGCGCCATCGGCGACAAACTGGACGGCACGGTGACCACAGACTTTGCCCTGGTTGATATCAATCCAGAGGGCGCCAAAGGCCTGAAAGAGTTTACCGAGTCATACAAGGCCAAGTACAAGCAGGAACCCACGGCCTACAGCGTAATTTCCTATGCAGGTGCCAAGTCGTTTATTGATGCGATGAAGAAGGCGAAGTCCTTCGATAAGGACGATATTCGTAGTGCAGTGATGGCTTTGGACGAGCCGCAGGGCAGCGAAGCAACCGGCTATGGCGTGAAATACGCCGAAAACGGCCAGAATACGCGTTACCGCATGATTATCATGCAATGGCAAAAAGGCGAGCTCAAGGCCATCTATCCGGAGTCTCTTGCCGTCACCCAGCCACAATTTAAGGAATGATGCGCCTTTGAAGTGAGATCACTTTTCTGATAACTCATTTTTTCTGAAACTGAAACGTTTCGAAAAATTCAGGCTAAACCGGGGATTTTTGGGCTGAAGTCGCAAATTTCCCCTCGCCACAGAGGTGGGTGAATTTATGGATGTTTTTCTGCAAGTTATCGTGAACGGGCTGATGCTGGCGGGCGTGTATATCGGCATCTCCATCGGCCTGACGCTGATTTTCGGCGTGATCAAGATTGTCAATTTCGCGCATGGCGAATTTCTGATGATCGGACTTTACGCAACCTATCTGCTGACCACATACAGTGGTTTATCGGTGGTGCAATCGATTGTGCCCGTCATGTTGTTGCTCTTTGTGCTCGGGTATGTAATGCAGCGTATCGTCATCCAGCCGTTGCTGAATGCACCTCATCATATGCAGATCTTTGCGACTGTGGGTGTATCAACATTTCTGATGAATCTGGCCTTGCTGGTGTTCGGAGCGGATGTGCATCGCACTGAAGTCCCCAATGCATTGCAGACGGTCTCGGTCGGCGGAATCAATATTGTCATCAGCCAGTTGATCACACTGGTGATTGCCTTGTGTCTTGCGATTGCCCTGCACGTGTTTCAGTCTCGCACCATGATAGGCATGTCCATCCGTGCCGTAGCGCAAAATCGCAATTCCGCTGCGCTGATGGGCATCAACGTCAAGCGTGTCTACGCGATCACGTTCGGGCTGGGTTGCGCCTGTCTTGGGCTGGTTGCAACGCTTATCGCGGGGCAATATCCCGTATTTCCAACCGTTGGGACCTACTTCGTGTTGTTTGCATTTGTGATAGTTGTGCTGGGCGGGCTTGGCAATGTGACGGGAGCGATCTATGCATCCGTCATCATTGCAATCGTGGACAGTCTGGCGGGCTACTACATTTCGCTTGCCCTGAAGGAAGTGATCTGCTTCTGCATCTTTATCCTCATCCTCATCTTCAAGCCTACCGGACTTGTCGGTAAAGAAAGCGGAGCCTAGCATGTCGACTCAACCATTTTTCAGCAAACGCTCACTTGGCCTTCTGATTGCAGCTGTCATATTGATGCTGGCACCCGTTTTTTCAGGCTCCAACTATTTCCTGCATATCGCCGTGCTGGTCTGCGTGTTCGGTGGACTGGCGACCGCGTGGAATATCGTGGGAGGGTACGCCGGGCAGATCTCTCTGGGTCATGCCGTATTCTATGGCATAGGCAGCTATACCGCAGTCATCATGATGCTGCGTTTTGAATTGAGTCCCTGGATCGGGATGCTCGTTGGTATGGTCATTTCGGCAATTGCAGCGGTCGTAGTCAGTTGGCCGACTTTCCGTCTCAAAGGGCCATTCTTTTCGCTGGTAACCATTGCATTTCTGGAAGTGGTGCGTCTTCTGGCCATTCATGATCAGGACCTGATGGGAGGGTCATCCGGCTTGAATATTCCGCTCAATATCGGATTCGAATGGATGGTATTTCGCGAGAAAGAATTTTCTTACGCGCTGGCCTTGTTCTTTCTCTTGCTGACGCTGGGCGTGGCGTGGCTCATTCGACGCCACAAAATGGGCTTTTATCTGCTGGCCATTCGCGAACGCGAAGATGCTGCTCGAGCTATTGGGATCAATCTGGTCAGTACCCGGATCCGTGCGATGGTGATCTCGGCCATGCTCACCAGCATGATCGGATCGTTCTATGCCATGTATCTGACGTTTATTGATCCCGATGCCACTTTTTCGCTGGCGATATCCATCCAGATTGCTATGTTTGCATTGATTGGAGGACTCGGTACCGTCTTTGGACCGCTTATTGGTGCACTGATTGTGTTGCCCATTGCCGAATTGATGCGTGGATGGCTGAGCTCCTACGCCAATGGTATTCACGGAGCCGTCTACGGTCTGGTACTCGTGTTCGCCGTCTTGAAATTTCCGCGTGGCATTGTGGGTGGTCTGGCGGCGTTGACGTCCAATGAAAAAACACGGATTAAAAATCTGTTGGCGGCGCAAGCCAATAAAGTCACGCTGCGGGATACCATGCCTGCACAGGAGAAGACCGGCAAAGTCATCCTGGAGGCAGATCGTCT
>JBEBTQ010000018.1:0-18610 GCA_040393685.1 Advenella kashmirensis
CGGGTGAGGGTTCCCAGGCAAGCACATTGGGATTGACTTTTTTGATGATGGCATCGAAACCGGGATCAGGATTCTTTTCGTTGCCGCCATTGAGCTTGGCAAACTTGATCAGGGTGTGAAGGCCATAGGTATTATTCAAAGGCGGAATAACGAGTCGTTGTTCAAAGTCCGGATTCTCCAGATCATGCCAGGAGGTGGGCGGTGTGAGGCCTTCTTTTTTGAATGCTTCCTCGTTGTAAAAGATACCTGTTGCGACCAGTCCGATGCCCAGTGCGTTTGGTCCCATGTCAGCAATGGGATACAGATCCTTGAATACAGGTGCGCTCTTATCAATCTTCTCACAGAAGCCAAACTGCATTGCCTGATACATCGGGCCGTCATCCAGCATGACGACATCCAGTTCCGGATTAGCTTTCTGCGCCTGCAGTTTGCCCAGCGTGTCTGTGGAATTGCCGGGAACATACACGACTTTCACGTTATTGGCTTTTTCAAATGCGGGCAGCACCTCCTCCTCGAAAGCCTTTTGTGTTGAACCGCCGTAAGATCCCAGATACAGCGTCGGGGTCTGGGCGTATACCATCGATGTCGCAGGGGCCAGCAGGGCTGCTATAGCAATTGTCATCAGCTTGCGTTTCATTATTTTCTCCGAGGTAAGGGGAACAACCTAAGGTGAACGATAGTGAACACGCGGCGCGAAGTAAAATGCTTTTTTTTGCCCCGGCCATAATATGATGTTATGGCCCGTGGATGCAGCGCGCCAATTTAGCGCAGCTTGCCATTCTGGGCGAGCGTCAGTGTCACCCGTGTTTTGATGTAGTGCACAAAATCCTTGAGCACGCGCAGCGCCGGTTTGTCGGCGCGATAGAGCGCACTGAAGTGGGTCATCAGCCTGGGTGAAAATTTCCTGAAAACAATACCGTCTCCTGGATAGGTAATCACGGTAATCGTATCTACCATGGCCAGACAGTTTCCGGCTTCCACAAAGGAGCACATGGTTTGCGAGGTGTTGGTGTCGATATTGGAAATGATCTTCACACCGTGCGAAACCAGCATCAGTCCGAATGCGTGCCGTACATCCATGTCATGGGAGCCAAGAATCATGTTTTCTCCCTCCAGATCGGTCACATGAATTTCACTTTTTTCTGCAAGACGATGATTGCGCGGAATCGCAATTTTTGCGTCCAGCGAGAATAGATGCTCTCCCAGCGGACTGGGATATTCGCTGGACAGAATGACCATGCCAAGATCACATTTGCCATTCTGAACCATATCCATAATGGTAATGGACGCATGCGTGGTGAGTTTGACGGATAGTTCTGTATGGGTTTGCATGAATTCATGCAGCAGAAATGGCAGTGCACTTGCCGCCAGACAGGGCGCCGCTGCAATATGAAACTGTCCTTTCTGCGATTTCTGGATCTGACTGGCCGCATAGGCAATCTCCTGCACGCCCACCAGGCTGCGTTCCACCTCTTTATAGAGTTCTTCCGCTTCGTGAGTGGGGAACAGACGCCCCTGGCGTCGCTCAAACAAGGCAAACCCCACAGACGCTTCCAGATCTGAAATCAGCCTTGTTGTTGCCGGCTGTGATATGGACAGAAATTCGGCTGCCTTGGTCACCGTGCGGCTTATCATCAGGGCGCGGAATGCTTCAAGTTGTCTGAATGTCATTGCCTGTGTTGCCATGCTAAAAAGTAGGTTGTTGCGGGGCAAGGTGCGCCGCAATATGTGGAGCGCTATTATAGCGATCGAAATCAGGTTGCCGGGATTACGTATGTGATAGTGTAAGCGTCGCAGGCAAATGGGTAGCGGCAAGCTGATTTATTAGGGACAACACCTATTTTTGCCCAAAAAAGGGGCACTCTGCACCGCAGGTCATACGTTGTTTTTTTTATGATCGCGATGACCCCGCGCATCAGCCAGTCTTACGACTGACTGATATCGGGCAATAATTGGAACGTCAGTCCAGTTTAATATTTGCCTGCGTGGCCACGGCACGCCATTTTTTCTCTTCTTCGTTCACGAATGTACGCAACGCGTCAGGTAATGAGGCGACGATGTCGGCGCCCAGGGCCTGCAGTCGTGAGGCAATGTCCGGGTCTTTAAGCACTTTGGTGAAGGCTGAGGATAATACGGTCAGTACTTCCTGTGGCGTATTTTTCGGCGCGAAGACGGCATTCCATTCATAGGAAGAGAAATCAGCAACACCGCTTTCCTTCAGAGTAGGGGTGTCCGGAAGCAGCGCGGAGCGCGTGTCGCCACCACTGGCCAGCACTTTCAGTTTCCCTGCCTTGATATGAGGCCAGGAGGAACCGAGGCTGGCGAACATGATCGGTACCTGTCCACCCATGACATCTGTCATTGCAGGGCCGCCACCTTTATAAGCCACATGAGACAGATGCGTTTTTGCCTTCAGGTTGAATAGTTCGCCGGCCAGATGCTGGGCAGAACCAGGACCCGCCGAAGCAAAATGCGCAGGTGTATCAGACTGACCCGCCTTGATAACGTCAGCGACTGATTTGTAATCTGTTTGCGGATTGACCACCAGGACATTCGGAACTTTCAGAAGCAGGGACACCGGTTCAAAATCGTCTGTCGAAAACGGCATCTTCTGACGCAATGCGAAGTTTTGCGCAAAGTTGGATGCATCCATCATGATTGTGTAACCATCAGGTTTCGCGCGTGCAACATAGGAGCCGCCAATCATTCCTCCCGCGCCACCCTTGTTTTCAATCACCACAGTCTGTCCCAGAACCTCACTCAGTTTTGGTCCGATCAGGCGGGCCACGGCATCAACCGTTCCGCCCGGCGGATACGTAACGACCATGGTTACCGGTTTATCGGGATACGCGGCACTGGCTGTGCCGGCAAGCGTCAGAGACAGCACGAGTGCCGTCAGTGGTCTTAGAAATCGGTTCATACTTTATCTCCCTGAATTTTATAAAAGGATGCCGCTGTGTTGTAGAAAATATTCTGCCTGTCGACAGGTTGATCGATGTATTGCAAAGCCCACGCGAGGCTATCGTTGAAGCTGCTGCTCGATTCGAACTGGGTATGTGGCCAGTCACTGCCCCACATGAGTTTTTCCGAAGAGAACGTGCCAAGAAACCTGTCGAGCAGCGCTTTGACGTTGTCAGTTTGCACGCTGTCAAAGAGACGATAGATGGCCGACAGTTTGATGAACAGATGATCTGAGCCGCATAAGGAAAACAGGAAATCGAACTGATCGGTGTCGAACAGCGTGTCTTGCTGCGCATCTTCCTGTAATGCGGCTTGCTGCATTCCGCCTGTCTGTACTGCTCCTGTCCGTACTCCGCTTTCCTGCGCTGCGTGCGCTTGTCCAGCGGATTTCCCAAGCGCAGGGCGGCCGAAGTGATCGACGACCAGATCCACGTCGTGCGCAATAATTGGCGGGATATGACTTGCAAGGCTTGTCATGGGCGCGTGCAATTCCACATGCATATCCAGCGCTTTCAGACGGGAAAACAATTGCTGCCAGGCGGCCTGCTGCAGGTCAATCCCGTGTGTACCGAACAGATTCAGGCGGATCCCTCTGACATTGCTTTCGCGTAACGCGAGCAGGTCTTCGATACTGCAGTCGGGACTGACGACGGCAACCCCCACGCATCGACCTGCGGATTCCTGCAGCGCCTTAAGCATGTAGTCATTGTTGGTTCCAAGAAAACTTGGCTGTACCAGCACTCCATGACAGATGTGATGATGATCCAGTTGCTCAAGATATTCGGTCAGGGTGGCGTCATAGTCGGGCGCATAACGTCGTACGGAAGCCAGAGGAAGGTTCCTATTGAAAACGTGCGCGTGACTGTCGATAATTGCCTGTTGCATGACGGATTCCCATTGAGATGCTCAATTTTAGAAAGTTCAAGCATATTGATATATTATGTTTATGATATTTATTCATTGCATATTGATATGGAAATCAATCAGGTTCGGTATTTTCTTGCGGTGTATGAGTGTGGCTCAATCAGTCAGGCTGCGGAACTGCTCAATACCGCGCAGCCCGCGCTCAGCCAGTCGATTGCACGACTGGAAAAAGCGCTGGGAGTAGTTCTGTTCGTTCGCTCAAGGCGGGGCGCCGCGCCAACGGATGCAGCCAGACTGATTTATGACGATCTGAACAAGGGGAGTTTTTATTTCGATCAGGTCTACGACAAGGTCAGGATTGCAAAATCGGGTTTCGGCGGAACGTTGAATGTGGGGATTGTGTCATCTGCGCTGTTCAATATTTTGCCGACGGCGTTGCGTAAACTGAAGTCGATAGCGCCGGAACTGCACATTTCCCTGCTTGAGCTGAGTAATGAGGAACAGGTCAGGCTAATTCATGAAGGCAGAATTGATATTGCACTTGTGCATTCGCCGGTCAATCTTGAGGGACGCGTCCATCAGCTGACGGTATGCCGGGAGAAGCTGATTGCTGCCATTCCTGAAGGCACGCCTACTTTCAAAAAGGATGTTATTACCTTGCAGGAGATTGCCCGCCAGGGGCTGGTGCTATATCCATCAGCGCAATTGCCTGTTCTGCATACAGATATTCTCAATGCCTTTGCGGCGCTGGATTTGCAGGTCAGAGTGAATCAGTATGCGAACCGGACACTCACAGTGCTGGCCTGCGTGGCCGCAGGCCTGGGTGTGGGACTCTTGCCCAACTGGATTCGTTCTATCGGTTTTGAGGGCGTGCGTTTTTGTGATGTGGCCGATGGGACACTGCCCGATCTTGATCTGGTTGCGCTGTTTACGTCGAAACATCAGCACATTGTGAACGCCATGTTTGGTGAGGACGAATCGATAGCTACTGGCAGAACAGAGCCGGAAACGCTCTGAGCGGACCGGTATGATATACCGGTCCGGGTTGCGCGATACAAGGCAGGAACCCCGGCCGGATCGGGAACCCTAAGCCAAATCGGGAGCCCCAGGCCAAAGCGAGATTCTTAAGCCGCCTTGCGCAGTCTTTTCAGAATCACTGGAACCAAAAGGAACAGGACAGAGACTGTGAGAATGACGATGGAAATGGGCGTTTCCACCAGGACTGCCGGGCTGCCCTGAGCCGCGGCCAGTGCAGTGCGCAGCTGGTTTTCTGCCATGGGTCCCAGAATCAGTCCGATCAGAATAGGCGCGATGGGGAAATCATAAACACGCATGACATATCCCATCAGACCTACGGCAACCATGCACGCCAGGTCGAAGGTTGAACCCGATACGCCCCAGATACCGATCATGGCAAACACGAGAATGCCTGCGTAAAGCTGCGGTTTGGGAATCAGCAGCAGCTTGACCCAGATGCCTACCAGAGGCAGGTTGAGAATCAGCAGCATCACGTTACCCACATACAGCGAGGCAATCAGCCCCCAGATCAGTTCGGGGTTGGAGGTGAACAGGAAAGGACCGGGCTGCAATCCGAAATTCTGGAATGCTGCCAGCAGAATGGCTGCCGTTGCCGATGTCGGCAGACCCAACGTGAGCAAGGGAACCAGCACGCCGGCCGCAGCCGCATTATTGGCTGCTTCCGGCCCCGCCACGCCTTCGATGGCACCCACCGTACCGAATTCCTCCTTCTTTTTGCACAGTTTCTTTTCCAGTGTGTAAGACAGCATGGTCGGAATTTCTGAGCCGCCGCCGGGCAGGGCGCCCATGGGAAAGCCAATGGCGGTGCCGCGCATCCAGGGCATGAAGGAACGTTTCCAGTCATCCTTGGTCATCCACAGGCCGCCTTTGATGGGCAATACATCATCCTTCTGATGCCGGTAGCGGCTGGCGACATAAATGATTTCGCCGATCGCGAACAGCGACACCAGCACTACTGTGAGTTCCATGCCATCGAGCAGGGAACTGACGCCAAATGTCATGCGAGGCTGACCGGTCATTTTATCGATGCCAATAACGCCAAATGCCAGGCCAATAAAGAGCGAAATAAAGCCGCGAACCCGGGAGGTGCCCATGACCACGGCCACAGAGGTAAAGGCCAGGACCGTGAGCGCAAAATAATCTGCGGGTTTGAAATAAAAGGCGATTTCAGCGATGGATGGCGCGGCAAAGGTCAGCAGCACCGTTGCAATGGTGCCGGCCACGAACGAGCCGACGGCCGCGGTTGCAAGTGCCGCAGCGCCCCTTCCGGATCGCGCCATTTTATTGCCTTCCAGCGCCGTCATCATGGAACCGGCTTCGCCCGGTGTGTTGATCAGGATGGAGGTTGTGGATCCGCCATACATGGCGCCATAAAGCACGCCGGCAAACATGATGAATGCGGATACCGGTCCGACAGAAACCGTGACTGGCAGCAGCAGCGCGATGGTGAGTGCCGGGCCGATACCGGGCAGTATGCCGATGGCGGTGCCCAGAACCGAGCCCACCAGCGCCCAGAACAGGTTCATGGGTTGCAGGGCGACATCAAAGCCATGCAGAAGTAAGCTGAAGGTATCCATTTCAGAAGCCTGCCAAGGGAAGGAAACCACCGAGCTGCAGGCCCAGGCGGGAAAACAGGAACCAGCACAGGGTGCCAAGTATGGCACCTGTGATCAGGTCGATGATGATTTTTTTCGAACCGAAGGCGCGCGCGACCAGTGCGAAGGAAAGCATGGCGGTAATCGGAAGCCCCAGTGTTTCCATGGTCAGTGCAGGAATGATGGTCGCGATCAGTGCCGTGAAAAACGCCCGCTTGTCCATGGGCAGATTGCCCTCGGCGTTTTCTGTGTCCTGGGCTTCAAAACGCTCGCCCCTTGCGATCTGTATAAGAAGAATAATGCCCAGAATCAACAGGCCACCGCCAGCCACAGTGACGAACATGCCCGGACCAATGGCAGCGTACTGTGCCGTGGCCGGAAGGGTGGTGGTGGCCCACAGGCATACGCAACCCATGAGGATGACTGCGATGCCCAGCCACCAGGGTCGGGCGGGTTTGCCGGTGTCTGCTTCGATTGCTGCAGGCACCGGGTCATTCAATGATTCTGCATCCTTATTTTGCAAGACCGGCATCCTTCAGAATCTTGTTGATACGGTCGCTTTCGTCCTTGATAAAGGTGCCAAATTCCGGGCCTGCCAGGAAGAACTGATCCCAGCCTTGAGTAGCCATGGTTTGTTTCCACTCTTCGCTGTCGTTCAACTTGGTAAAGCGGTCGACCCATACCTTGTAGTTGTCTTCAGGCATATCGACCGAGCCCAGAATGCCGCGCCAGTTGGCCAGTTCCACATCAAAGCCGGCTTCCTTGAAGGTAGGGGCGTCCAGACCTTTCATGCGGTCTGCTGACGTAATACCCAGAATTTTGACTCGGCCTGCTTTGGCAAACTGCTGGAATTCGGAAATACCGGAGATGCCGGCTTTGAGCGTTCCATTGACAATGCCTGTGACCGTATCTGCACCGCCGGCCTGAGGGATGTAATTCAGTTTGTTGACTGGCGTGCCACTGGCCTGGGCCAGCAGGGCGAGGGCGATGTGATCCACACCACCTGCAGAACCGCCGCCTACAGGCGTGCCGCCAGGATTTTCCTTGAGTGCCTTGGCGAAGTCTGCCAGTGTTTTATAAGGTGAGTCTGGTCGCACTGCCAGTACCAGATACTCCGCGGTGAGGCGCGCAACGGGCTTGAACTTGGAAAGATCTATCGGTGATTTGTTCAGTGTGATTGCACCAACAGTGATGGCACCAAACACGGCCAGGCTATCTGGTTTGCCTTTGGTGCCGTTCTGGAATTCTGCCAGGCCAATGGTGCCGCCAGCGCCGCCTTTATTGCTGAAGTTGACACTGCCCGTATAGATGCCGGCCTTGTTCATCGCTGAAAACGCCTGCCTGCCGGTACCGTCCCAGCCGCCGCCAGGATTGGCCGGTAACATGACGCTGACCTGGGCGCTGGCTGCCGCAGCAAAAAATGTTGTGGCCGCAATGCACGACCGTAGAATGGCTGATAGTTTCATGTCTTCTCCGAAAGGATTTGTTGTAATTGGAAATTATTCGGAGAGAATAGGTTGGATCGACAGAGATTGTCAATAAGGGAAATGGAGAGGCGCGGATCGATGTGAGCAGAGCCATAGGAGCAAACCGCAAGATCCGCGCGACCTGTGCGATTTTGTCCTGCCGATCACGTGTCTGTGCATGATCGGCGTGACTCACCGGCGCGGATGGATCAGCTGCTGCTGCGGGCTTTGAACGCCTTGGCCGTGAGACCTTCCTGTACGCCCATGTGTTCAGCGGCGACATCGACCAATAGTGTGCGGATGCAGGTATCGGGGACGTTCAGGCATGTGACCGCTGTTTTGTTGATGGCCTCAATAAATTTGGCCTTGGGCTCGTCTTCCCGACCAGCGAGCAGAAAGGCAACAATGTTCACGAATTCGGCACCGATCTGACCGGCTACGATGGAGTCCTGTTGTTCGACTTCCTGCAGCGAGATGCGGATACTGGGGAGCGCGGCGCTCAATGTGTCTTCGATGACTTTCGTGGCATTTTGCAAAAAGGCAGTTTTCTGTTGCTGACTGCGACCAGCGGTCACCTGAACTTGGAGAATGGGCATGATAGGTATGTCTCAATTTAAAGGGTTATTGCGTGATACTGGCATTTGCATGTCAGCACACACCATTGTATCGGAAACGATATCGGATGCCAGTACCAAGGCAATTTTCAGTTTCGTTTAAGCTGACGCCTCTTAACATCACGTTAATTCCGACGTTATGACGCAAACGTCCATGAATTCATCCAGTGCTCGTTCGGTACTGCCGTCGGAAAAATCCCTTTCCAGGAATGTAAATCAAATGTTGTCTGCTCAAGAATTGTCGGCTGAGACGCCGCGCCGGCCTGTACGCTGGTATCACATTCTATATGTCCAGGTTGTCATCGCTATTGTCCTCGGCGTTCTGCTGGGGCAGTTCTACCCGCAAGTGGGTGAAAGCATGAAGCCGCTGGGCGATGCCTTCATCAAGCTCGTCAAAATGATTATTGCCCCGGTCATTTTTCTGACTGTGGTTACCGGTATTGCCGGTATGAGCAATATGAAAACGGTGGGACGGGTTGCCGGTAAGGCAATGCTGTACTTCCTGACCTTTTCCACCTTGGCTCTCATTATCGGTCTGGTTGTTGCCAATACATTGCACCCTGGCGCCGGACTGAACATTGACCCGGCATCGCTGGACACAGAAAAGGTGGCTAGCTATGTGACCAAAGCTCATGACTCGACGATTGTCGGGTTCCTGATGAACATCATTCCCACCACGACGCTAAGTCCTTTAGTGAGCGGCGATATTCTTCAGGTACTGTTCATTTCGGTTCTGTTCGGGATCGCGTTGGCAGCAACCGGGGAACGTGGTCAGCCGATACTGGAATTTTTCCAGCAGCTGTCTCGTCCTGTGTTCAAATTGGTGGCGATTCTGATGAAAGCGGCACCTATCGGCGCTTTCGGGGCAATGGCATTTACCATTGGTAAATACGGTATTGCATCCATTGGCAATCTGCTTTACCTGATTCTGACGTTCTACATTACTTCGGTTCTGTTCATCGTCATCGTGCTGGGTATGGTCGCCAAGTACAACGGCTTCTCTATTTTCAAACTGGTCCGTTATATCAAGGATGAACTGTTTCTGGTTCTGGGCACCAGTTCGTCAGAAGCTGCGCTGCCCACCCTGATGCAGAAAATGGAACGGGCAGGTTGCGCCAAATCCGTTGTGGGTCTGGTTATTCCTACCGGCTATTCATTCAATCTGGATGGTACGAATATTTATATGACCCTGGCAGCGCTGTTTATTGCACAGGCATGTAATATCGAACTCTCCCTTCAGCAGCAGATTCTGCTTCTTCTGGTTGCCATGATCAGCTCCAAAGGTGCAGCAGGCGTGACGGGTGCGGGCTTCATTACGCTGGCGGCAACGCTGGCTGTGGTGCCTGATGTGCCTGTGGCAGGTATGGCACTGATTCTGGGAATTGACCGCTTTATGTCAGAATGTCGCGCCCTGACCAATCTGGTCGGCAATGCATGCGCCACAATCGTGGTGGCACGCTGGGAAAACCAGTTGGACAAAGCGCAGCTGGATGCCGCGCTCAATGCGTCATTACCTGAAGATACAGACCGCAATCTGGTGGCGCTGGAACAGGCCACTGACTAAACTGTCTTCAGGCAGTACGGCTCAATAGCATGAAGGCAGGATGCGACTAATGTTGCTCCTGCCTTCAATATTATGTTTAACGACTAATGAAAAGCGCAGGCGTCAGGCTCAGGGTCCTGAAGTCTGCATCATCCCTCAGGCGCGAAGTGCCTGTACGGCACGCTCCAGAATCTGCCGTGTCCTGAACTGCACCAGCGCCTGCCAGTCAGGGTCAGACGGAAAGAAAAATTCCAGCAGTTGCTGTTTGATCTTCCGTCCTTCTTCGCTGGCAGGATCACCAAAAAGATGAAGATAATGATCGGCCAGTAACGCCGGCTGACCGACTTGCTGACTGTTGTACGTCCCGCATTCCACCACCAGTTGCGTAAACGCGCGATCCCGGAACAAATTCACCATGGCCGCTGAGGTATAGCCTGTGGCGGCGGCGGAAATGCCGGTATCGCTGGCATTGTTGGCGCCTGTAATTACGGTATACAGCCAGGGCCCGTAAATTTCCTGAGCGCGCGCAATGCCAGGATAATCCTCTTCAGAAATGGCCATGAGCATGGGATGGCCAAAATCGCCCGCTCCTGTGTGCAGATCAAAGCTGATAATTTCACGCGCGTGAGCGGGCAGGTGGTTTTCCAGAATACGATGCAGCGTCTGATTGGACCAGCTCGGTTTGTCGCCGCCGTAATACAGTCCGTCGCGGTGCTGGTACTGACCGGCTTCCACAATATTCATCAGTGCGGCATAACCTTTTTCCTGCACAACCTGTTGCCAGCGTTTCTCCCGGGCCAGCCGCGCCTCCGGGTCCCGGATATCGGTGGCGAACAGGTCATGGACGGCTTCGTAGCCCGGATTGGCGGGCAGGGGTTTGCTGAAATCCAGATAATTGCGGTTCAGATCCATATTGTCTTCATTGACCCGCCGTTTCCACGAGGTGCCATACGGGTTAATGAGATGAATCAGCAGAATGCCGATGCCGGCGGTGGCCGATACGTCCTGTTCCAGCAGAAAGCGTGTCTGGCAAATGGAGCCGTAATAGCCTTCCACCCCGTGGGTACCGGAGACAACAACCAGCCATTTCTGAGCATTCTGGTCACCGGCAATGGCAACATCGGTACAGAGATTCTCATTTTCTACCCCCTTGAGCGGGTGCGGGTAGGCGTGCAGGGTGGCTCCCCGGTGATGGGCAGCCTTCAGAAAAGAGGCACGCAGCTGCGAGTAGGTCAGTTGCGAAGGTGCGAGACGGAAAATGGGTAAATCTGCAGGTTCGAAGGGTGTCATGGGCAAATAGCGGAGCCGAACAGGTGGGAAAAGGTCGGTTTCATGGAAAAATGGGGGAATGCGCGGGCAATTTATGCAAAAATCCTGCATCTGCGCGTGGTATCGCATTGTATCCGGGGGCCAATCCATATGTGAAACCGGGACAAGGCGTTATACTACTGCAATTATTTACGATATGTATCCCGGGATTAGGAATGA
Organism: Advenella kashmirensis; assembly: GCA_040393685.1. Classification (GTDB taxonomy): domain Bacteria; phylum Pseudomonadota; class Gammaproteobacteria; order Burkholderiales; family Burkholderiaceae_B; genus Advenella; species Advenella kashmirensis_C. The sequence goes on from JBEBTQ010000018.1 coordinate 11,570, forward strand.
AAAAACTATTTGTTGCAGCAATGCTCAGCGCATTGCTCCCAGCAGCGGTCTCTGCTGCGCCTGTCAAGCTGCGCCTGGGTATTGACCCAACTTTCGCGCCATTCGAGTCGGTCAATCCGCAAGGTGAACTGGTTGGAATTGATGTGGATATGGGCAAATCCATCTGCAAGCGCATTGAGGCCGACTGTGAGTGGATTCGCATGAATTTTGATGGCGTCATTCCCGCCCTGAAAGCCAAAAAAATCGACGGCATTCTCTCGGGTATGACCATTACCAAAGAGCGCGAGAAACAGGTGCTGTTTTCTGACGTGATGTACGCCAGTTCTACCCGCTTGATGGTACCGAAGGACAGCGAAGGGCTGGATACAACAGCGGAGTCCCTCAAAGGCAAAACCGTGGGTATCGTGCAGGGTACAACCCAGGCCGCCTATGCCGAGAAGCACTGGAAAGACAAGGGCGTGAACCTGGTTTCCTATCAGAATGATGATCTGGCCAAGCAGGATCTGGCACTGGGTCGTGTAGATGCCACATTGCAGGATTCGGCTGCAGCCACCATCTTTTTTGATACTCCCGATGGCAAGAATTTCAAGCTGGTCGGTACGCCAGTGTCAGACCCCGAGGTCTTTGGCAACGGTAATGGTATTGGGCTGCGCAAGGAAGACGGCGAGCTCAAAGGCAAAATTGACAAGGCACTGGCCGATATGAAACAGGACGGTGAGTACAAAAAGATTCTTGACGCTTACACAAAGTACGGCATCAAGGAACGCGAGTAAATTCTGATTCCTGAGGCTGCGCGGCTCGGCCTGGTGCCCATTGCCGCGCAGTTTGCATTTTGGGCCAGGCAGTCTGCCCGCGATCTCTGCTTGCCGCCGTGGTTCGTACCCACCACGGCAATAGCGGAACATCGCAAGATTAATTAATATGTAAGGAACCCGATGCTGTACGGTTATGGATCCCAGATATGGGCCGGTACGCTCGCAACCTGTTTGCTGACCCTGTTGACGCTTGTCTTTTCGATCATCATCGGCATGATCGGGGCGATGTGCAAGCTGTCGTCCAATCCTTTGTTGCGGTGGACTTTCACCGGCTACACCACACTGATACGCAGTGTGCCCGATCTGGTCATCATGCTGCTGGTGTTTTACAACCTGCAGGAACTCATCAATGCCATCTGTTCCGCTGCCGGCTGGCCACAATATCAGATGGACGCCTTTTCTGCCGGTGTCACAACGCTCTCTTTTATTTACGGCGCCTATATGACGGAAACGTTCCGCGGGGCGATTCAATCTGTGCCGCGTGGTCAGCTTGAAGCCGGGTACGCAACGGGCATGTCTGCCTTCACCGTCTTCCGTCTGATTCTGCTGCCGCAACTGATCCGCTTTGCATTGCCCGGGCTCAATAACAATCTGCAGGTAATTATCAAGGCCACGGCGCTGGTGTCCATCATTGGTCTGCTGGATATTGTGACCGTGACACAGCAGGCGGGGCGCAGTACCCAACAGCTGTTTTTCTTTAATCTGGTGGCTGCCGCCATTTATCTTTGCATGACGGCCGTCAGTCTGGTCGTGCTGTCCTGGCTTGATCGTCGCTATTCTGCCGGTGTGCGGGAGGCGCGACTGTGAGCGAGATTCTTGACCGGTACTGGCAGGCCTATCTGGGATTCGGCACGCCCATGACCGGGCTGGCGATGACCATGTGGATTCTGCTGCTCTCGGTCCTGTTTGGCACGCTGCTGGCCATTCCCATGGCAATATGGCGTTGTTCGTCCAATCGCTGGGTCAGTGTCCCTGTGCGCGTTTACACCTTTGTGTTTCGCGGTACGCCACTATATGTGCAGCTGCTGCTGGTTTACACGGGTTTGTTCAGTCTTTCCGTGGTGCGTCAGACCCCGTTTCTGGCCACATTTTTTCGTGATGGCTTCAATTGCGTTATTCTGGCATTCACAATCAATACCTGTGCCTATATGACGGAAGTGCTGGCCGGTGCAATCCGGTCGATTCCTCACGGGGAAATTGAAGCGGCCCAGGCCTTTGGTTTTTCGCGGTTCAGGTTATATATCAAGCTGATTCTGCCGTCTGCATTCCGCCGTGCGTTGCCGTATTACAGCAATGAAGTCATTCTGGTACTGCATTCGACGTCTCTGGCCTTTACGGCGACGGTTCCTGAATTACTCAAGGTTGCGCGAGACGTCAATAGTGCAACATTCAATTCCCTGCCTGCTTTCGGGCTGGCCGCCATTCTGTATGCCGTTCTGGCAATGGTACTGGTTGCATTGTTTCGCAGGGCTGAAAAAAGGTGGCTTGGCTTTCTGAAGCCCGCTACGAATTAATACAGAAATCATTATGGAAAATCTGCGCGCCGAGAATATTCACAAACGTTTTGGCAACAATGAAGTGCTCAAGGGCGTTTCGCTGGTGGCCAATAAGGGGGATGTGATCAGCATTATCGGCTCCAGTGGTTCAGGTAAAAGCACCTTGTTGCGTTGTATGAACTTTCTGGAAACGCCCGATGAAGGGCGCATTTTCATTCACGGCGAAGAGCTCAGAACTGTGAGGCGCAAGGGCACGCTGGTGCCGGCTGATAGAAAACAGCTGCAATATATGCGTACGCGCCTGGCCATGGTTTTCCAGCATTTCAATCTGTGGTCGCATATGACGGTCCAGGAAAATATCACTGCCGCACCGATCAATGTCCTGGGTATTTCGCGTGAAGAAGCACTGCAACGGGCCCAGAGCAATCTGCTGAAGGTGGGGCTGAGCGCAGATATTCTTGGCAAATATCCGGTGCATTTGTCCGGTGGTCAGCAGCAGCGCGTGGCGATTGCACGTGCGCTCGCGCTCGAACCTGAAGTCATGCTGTTTGATGAGCCGACTTCGGCACTCGATCCTGAACTGGTGGGCGAGGTGTTGCGTGTTATGCAGAAACTGGCCGAGGAAGGACGAACAATGATTATCGTGACGCATGAGATGGCATTTGCCCGTCGCGTCTCCAGTCATGTCGTGTTTCTGCATCAGGGTGTCGTTGAAGAAGAGGGCCCGCCCGATGAGATTCTGAGCCATCCAAAAAGTGCAAGACTGGCAACGTTTTTGACGGGAAACCTGAAGTAAGGCGGCATGCCGGGGAAGGGCCAGCCTCTTTCGCGTTACTACCCGTCTACTACCCGTCTGATAGATGGGCGTCGGATCCGGTGGCAGTCAACCGCGGACTAAATAATAGTAGGTTAATCGCCTCTGCAGGACAAAGATGGTGAGTGCCGAAAATGGCTCACCTGTTCTTCTGAAAATGTTATGGTCATAGTGTAGTTCCCTTAATCTGAAAAGGAGAATGACAATGCCAGCAAAATCACAGGATCAGCAGAAAGCAGCAGGCGCTGCGCTGTCTGCCAAGCGTGGAGAAACCAAGGTCAGCAGCCTGAAAGGGGCGTCCAAGTCCATGTATGAATCCATGTCAGAGAAAGAGCTGGAAGACTTTGCCTCTACCAAACGTAAAGGCAAACCGGAACACGTCAGCAAGAAAAAGGATTGATTGCAATCGTGATAGCACGGCGGTGATTGTTCTGTTGTGATGTCATGGCTGAGAATCAGCCGCTGTCATTCCGCCTGATCGGTGAACGAAGCAAAATATCCTCTGCGTTCACCGAGCTGATCAACAATACTGTGCAGATGTGTGCCGACTACGGATCACCCAAAACCAGGGATCAGGGTTGGGCGATGGCCGCTTCTTGTATCGGAATAATGGTTCCGGATACGGTTGAAGTGTCGTGCTGTGCTTCCTGTTCCTGTTCAATCTGCCGTTCCAGGGCCTTGCGGTACTTGATCGGGCCGCCATCCAGCTTGAGATTGATAAAAGGTGTACGGCGATTGTCCATGCCTTTTTGTACGGCACTCAGCACAATCCGGTCTTCTTCAAACGCCTTGCGAACCCCTTCAGCAAATTGTCGTGATACGTCGGCGTCATCAGGACTGAAATTTCTGAGCTGGAACCAGAAATAGCGCGTTGTCTTTTCGTCTATCGGTGTCAGGAAGTTATACGAATCCATCAGGAAAACGTCCGGATGCAGCGGCGCGTCATCACCCCCTGTTCCGGCAGGTGTAAAGATGGCCTTGATGATGGCATGCGAGGGATAGCGCACCTCATAATGCTGCTTGCGATCGCAATTGCCGCTGAATTTGACGAACTGCGCATAAAACGGTGCGACTTCGGTGTCATACATCCAGCGTGACACTGTGACGCCATTGTCGGCCACCACGGTGGTCAGCGGTTCGTTTTCACAGGCGCTGTTACCAAAGGAGCTGCGGTGTACCCAGGCAACGTGTGAGGGATCCAGCAGGTTGTCTGTCATATACAGATAATTGCATTCCACCACCATGGCGTCGCCCTGATTCAATCCCCACTCGGGATCGCCATATTCGGCAATATGCGGAATCAGTGAGCTGTCGGCATTTTCTGCCTCTCCCATCCATACCCAGACCAGTCCATATTTTTCTGTGACCGCGTAGCTTTTTACTGCCGCCGCTTTTGGAATTTTTGCGCCGGGTGCGAAAATACAGGTGCCTTGTCGGTTGAAAGTGAGGCCGTGGTATCCGCATTCGACGGCATCATTGATCAGCCGTCCCATGGAAAGAGGCAGTTTGCGATGAGGACAGGCATCTTCAAGGGCGGCGACCTGGCCGTCCTGTGATCGATAGAACACCAGATTTTCATTGAGCAACTGCAATGGATATAGTGCCTGTCCTATGTCGTGACTCCATGCCGCGACATACCAGGCATTCTTCAAAAACATGAGATCCTCCGTTTATTCCGGCCGTTTCAGGGCCGCCATGTAGCGTTCGACGTATTCATCAAAGCTTTCATTATCGGACGCTTCCATTTTTTTCTGCTCTTCAAGCGACGCTTTGGCGCTCGCGCGCATTTGCTGTTCGACTTCGGCCGACAGTTCACCATACCGCAATTCGTCGGTGAGGCGCTGACTTTGCAGCAATGTGTAGTCGGCAAAACTCAGACCACTCTCGCGCAGTTCCTGCAGGACACGTGCCGACGGCGTCGCAGAGACGTCATCCAGCTTGTGACGTTGTTCCTGAATGGCTGCACTGTACTGAGTGGTGCTGAAGGCGATGTCCAGTTCTTTCGCATAAAGGGCGATCTGATCCAGCAACTGGTTGCCCCATTCGGGAATTGAAATATCTTCGCCGTTACTGGTCAGGCGCAGCGACGGGTCGCGTCCGCGATTGACGACGTCGGTGAAGTTAGCCTGGCTTTCCTCACAGAAACCATCATAGGGGAACAGGCGACTGTCGTGCAGGGCGCAGAACAGCAGGAAGGCATCCATGAAGTGACAGGTGGCATTGCTGATACCCACGGGACTGAAGGGGTCAACATCCAGGCAGCGTATTTCGACGTACTGGATACCGCGCTCCATCAATGCAGTAATAGGTCGTTCGCCCCGGCCAGTGGTTCGTTTCGGACGGATGGTCGAATAGTATTCGTTTTCGATCTGCAGCACGTTTGTGTTCAGCTGGATCCACTCGCCGTCGCGATGCGTACCAATGGCCTGGTACTCGGGCCAGGGCTGGGTGACGGCGTGATACATCTTGCGCACGAAGGTGGGCAGGTCGTTGTAGCACATCTTCAGGCCGGCTTGTGCGTCGTTCTGGTAACCCAGATCGCTCATGCGCAGGCTTGTGGCGTATGGCAGATAAAGCGTGTCGTGATCGAGCTCGCGCAGCGGGTTGGGTCGGTCGCCCAGGAAGGATCGGGCCACTGCAGGAGAGGCGCCAAACAGGTACATGAGCAGCCAGCTATAGCGCGTGAAATTGCGAATCAGGCCCATGTAGCCAACGGACTGGCGTTCTGCCTGTGTGTCGCCTTCCAGGTCCAGGTGCTCCCAGAGCGATTCGGGCAGCGAAAAATTGTAGTGCAGGCCGGCAATACATTGCATGGCGCGGCCATAACGCTCGGCCAGGCCGCGTCGATACACGTGGCGCAGCATGCCGCTGTTGGATGTGCCATAGGTCGCAATGGGAATGTCGCTGTCGGGCGGCAGATTGCCCGGCATTGACTGCATCCAGATGCTTTCCGATGGGAACTGCCGTGTCGCAAACTGGTGGACATTGGTCAGTTCTTCCAGCAGGCCATCCACAGAGGTATGGGTGCCGGTAATCAGCTCAATCAGGGATTCCGAATAATCGGTGGTGATATTCGGATGCGTGAGCGCCGAGCCCAGCAGTGCAGGATGTGGCGTTGTGGCGAGCGCGCCGTCGCGGTCAATCCGCAGGCCTTCACGTTCAATTCCGCGTAGAATATGAGTTAGCGAGTCTCGATGCTGCTGTAGTGTGTTCATGCGCTGCACAGGTCGTCCTGAGAAATCTTGAAAATCAATAATTGCTGATTTTAAGGGACTTCGGCCGCTTTTCCGTTTTAAAACGGCTGGTTTCGGATTAATTATTTGGAGTGGTTCAGGTGATCAAACGTTTGGCTCTGGTATTTTTCGCAGTTCTGCTTGTCGGGTGCTCGCCAAAATATGACTGGCGCGAAGTGACCACGGCCAATGGACACGTCAAAGCGGCGTTTCCCGATAAGCCACGCAGCGAATCACGAACCATAGAACTGGAAGGGGAAAAATATCCCTTTACCATGGACATGGCGCTGGTTGACGATCAGGTATTTGCCGTGGTTTACAGCGTTCTGCCTGAAGACAAGCAGGACGAAGCCAGTTCTCGTAAAGTGGGCGAAGCCTTGCTGCGTTCTGTCTATGCGAGCATGAATGAACCGGTGCCCGACACCTTGCCCCCCTTTGGCGAAAAACTCACATTCCGTAAAGCCGTGGGTAATGACAATGCCAGCATTTATGTCAAGGTTTTCGCGGGCAGCGGTGTGGTCATACAGGCCTATTCGGCCGGACAGGACAATACCCTGAAGGAACCGGTGGCAGACGAATTTTTGAACGGTGTTTCGCTGCAGTAGCAGTCTGACTCCCCGTTTTTAAGATGATACAATGTCACGATGGTTGGCGCCGATTTGTCTGATCCGCTTGCGGGCGCC
>JBEBTQ010000019.1:0-18436 GCA_040393685.1 Advenella kashmirensis
AGGGCAAATACACTGAAAGCCAGGAAGTAAACGTTGAATGGCATGGCGGCTTTTTCCTGAGTTCTAGACATTTGCACCACCGTCAATCAGCAGACTGGCTCCAGTGATTGCGCGTGCCGCATCGCTGGCCAGATACGCCACCAGCGCAGCGATCTCTTCGGGACGATTGTAAGCGGAGATCGCACGCAGGCTGCGCTGTCCGTCCGCTTTCGGACCGCTGGCGGGATTCATATCGGTATCGGTCGAACCAGGCTGGATGATGTTGACGGTAATACCACGCGGACCCAGATCACGCGCCGCACCTTTGGTCAGGCCCCAGACAGCTGCCTTGCTCATGGCGTACAGTGACATATTGGGTCCAGGGACGCGATCAGCCAGATTGCTGCCAATATTGACGATGCGTCCTCCATCGCTCATAAGCTGTGCCGCACGCTGAATGGCAGCGAAAACGGCGCGCGCATTGATTCCCATCTGACGTTCGTAGTCGTCCAGCGTGAATTCACCCGTGGGCTTGACTTCGAAGATGCCGGCGTTGTTAACCAGAATATCAAGACGTCCGAAATGCTTAACCGTTCGGGAAATCGCCTCCTGTACCGCAATGGGGTCGATACTGTCCACCTGCAGTGCCAGCGTTGGCTGTACAGAGCCGGCTTGCGCCCCCGCAGCCGCGCCTTGAGAAATGGCGTCTATCTCAGCGGCCAGCTGATTCGCCGATTCCGTCGACTTTGAATAGGTGAACGCAATATTGGCGCCCTCCCTGGCCAGATGGCGTGCAATCGCCGCGCCAATACCTCGTGCGCCGCCGGTGACTAGCGCTGTTTTTCCTGTAAGATGTGACACACCGATTTCCTTTTTTAGTGATCGTTATATAATCCTAAATTGAAGCTTCGGCTGTCGTCAAATACAATTTTGTATCAATCGTTATAATTTTAAATCATGGTGTCCAGAGGCCGTCCCCGCTCGTTTGATAGAAATGCCGTCCTGCGTGCCGCAATGGGTCTTTTTCAGGCTCACGGGTATGAAGGAACCTCAATGGCAGACCTGACTGCTGCCATGGGTATTCCTGCGCCCAGTCTGTATAACGCATTTGGCAGCAAGGAAGGATTATTCAGAGAGACGGTCGAGTATTACGTGGCCAACGACGGCGGCGCCACCGCCAGAGCGTTACGCGAGCAGCCCACCGCGCGCAGTGCGATCGAAATCATGATGCGTAGTGCGCTGGCCGGAGCTGATAAAGGCGGTGAAACACTTGGCTGCCTGGTTGTGCTTGGCGCAACCAATTGCTCCGAAGAACACCGCGACGTCGATGATTTCCTCAAAGGCCATCGCCAGGGGAATTACGAAGCCATTCACCAGCGTCTGATCCGGGCACAGACAGAAAAAGAGCTATCCAAAGACGTGGATACGGCAGCACTGGCCGGTTTCTATGCCACCATGATGAACGGCCTTGCCATACAGATACGGGATGGCGTACCGCGCGCGACCCTGGAAAGCGTTGTGGAAACAGCAATGGCAGCCTGGCCTAAGCAGCCATAGGCGCTACCGCCGCACCCTGAATTCCATGTCTTTCCATGGCTTCCTGAACGAATCCACTGCATTTCATATCTTCAACGAATTTGGCCAGGTACGCTGCTGCCTGATCTCCGCGACTGCGCGGCACCCCCATTGCCTGACGAATGGTCATGAAGCTACCGGGGATCAGCCGTAGCCCGGAATGCTTTTGTGCATCCGCTTCCAGTTGCTGACGGACCCCTGCAGCAACATCTGTCTGTTCAGCAAGAAACGTTTCGACGACGGTTGGCGAGGTCGGTGCTCGCGTGATCTCAGCCTGCTTGAGTTCACGACTCAGAAACAAATCGTACGCGCTACCCTTTCCTACTGTCACGCGGATACCTTGCTGGTCAACGGCTGAGAGCGAATTGATCTCCGACTCCTCCCTGACCAGATACGCCCCCTCGATATGTATATAGGCCGCAGTGAAGGCGATTTGTGCTGCGCGCAACGGGTCGATTGCAAAAAAGCCAATATCAGCCTGCTCGCCGGACACTGTATCAACCGACCGACCAGCACTCTCCAGTACGACGAGTTCGAGGGGAACGCCCAGACGGTCAGCAAATGCATGAGCCAGATCGACTGATACGCCGGCGGCATTGCCTTGAGAATCACGACCGGCAAGAATGGGGTTTCCCAGATTGATAGAAGCCCTTAGTTGTCCGGTCGGGGTGAATGCAGAAACAATTGCAGAGTCAGTTTTCATAGGATCGTTGTTAGTCAGTAAATGGGTTTTTATGAACTGTGAGGACCTGACTGGCCGCCACAGCACAAGTCAATACGAGTGGGTTCAAGTGTGTCGCCAAACCATGCATTGATGGCAGCCAGTCTTTCACCCACATAAAAAGGCCGGCCTTCCTCATCAAGCTTCATGCCAAGATCGTGGCCGGGTACCAGAAGCGTATCGGGAACGCGCTTCCAGATATCCCAGATATGTTTCAGCGTGTCTTCGCTGGTCGGTGCATCATACGTATCGTTAACAGTCCCGGACAGAAGTTCTGCGCGATTCTTGGCGGCATCGCCGGTAAACAGGATATTCTGACCTGGTTGCTCGACGTAGAAAAGCAGATGTCCTGGCGTATGACCGGGTGAAGCAATGGCGGTCATGTCGGGCAGAAAACTATCTGCATCCTCTATCTGTCTGACATTGGCCGAGCGTTTTAATTCACGCACATACAATTCCGGCAATGGATTGAATCCCGGCGGCTGCGCAGACGCCCAGGAGAGTTCTTTTGCGCCGATCCATACCGTCGCGTTGGGAAACAAAACGAAATTGACGGCATGGTCATAATGTGCGTGCGTTAATACGACATCTGTGATTTCTTCCGGTAATGTCCCGCAGCGTTGCAACTGTTGTTTCAGGAAATGGCGAACGCCAAAAGCACCCACATCCACGAGGATTTTGTGTTGTTCGCTGCGCAGCAGCGTTGTGGTACTCCAACCAAGTCCCCCGTTGCACACTGACCGGCCTGGATAGCCTTGCACCAATACATCTACCTTGTACATGATTTACTCCGCTTTGATATTGGCATCTGTGATGAGCTTGCGATATCTCTGCAAATCGGATTTGATCTGAGCTGCGAATTCCTCTGGTGTGCCGGCGATAATTTCGTTGCCTCCCTCTTTAGCCAGTCGTTGAATCACGTCGGGCTGGCGAGATGCATAAACAACGGCCTCACGCAATTTTTTGATGATATCGGCTGGCGTACCGGCAGGGGCCAGTAAACCCTGAAATTGTGTGATATCGAAGCCTTTGTATCCCAGCTCCTGCATCGTCGGAATATCGGGCAGGGCTTCTGCTCGTACCGGACCAGAGACGGCGTATCCTCGCAGTTTCCCTGTCTGAATATGTGGCGTGGCTGTCACCACCGTGTCAAACGTGAAGGTCAGCAATCCGCTCAGGATATCTGTCAATGCCTGAGCATTACCCTTGTATGGGACATGCGTCATTTTCGTATTCGTCATGACAGACAACAATTCGCCAGCGAAATGACCACCTGCCCCAATCCCGGCAGAACCGAAAGTGACCTCATTGGGCTTTTCCTTTGCCTGACGGATGAGGTCATCGACACTGGTAATAGGTGATTTCTCAGGCACGACCAGCACGTACTGGTAGCGAGTGATCTGACTGATGGGCGCCAGATCTGCAACAGGATCGTATGGGGTTTTCTCGTACAACGACGGATTGACAACCAACGGCCCGCTCGCCGTCAACGTGAGAGTATAACCATCGGCAGGTGCCTTGGCGACGAAATTGGTACCGATCATTCCGTTGGCACCGGCTTTATTCTCCACAACAAAAGTCTGTCCGAGATGCTCCGACATTTTCTGGGAAATGATCCTTGCTGTGATATCCGCCGCGCCTCCGGCAACGTAGGGAACAATCACGCGCACGGGCTTGCTTGGGTAGTCGCTGGCCATTACCGAAAATGGCATAGTAGTTGCCAGCGCCAGAGTTGCGAGTAACGTTGGGATTTTCATTATTATGTCTCCTGTAACGATCCGTCAATCAGACTGCATCGACATGATTGGCATACTTTTGCAATAGACGGAGCACGTCGGCGTCAATGGCAATGCCCTCTGACCGCTGACGCTTCAGATTGCTCAATTCAATCTCTCCCGGCTGAATAACCGGACGGGCGGGATCCGCCGGCGGGCTGTCGTGCAAAATTGCAGCGAAATCATTCATCCGATCCGTCAGCCACTGCGTCGAACCGAGCTTTCGCGTATCAATCAGAATGAAGAAATGCCCCAGGTTCTGTGGCTCATCGGGAGCGTCGACCCAGGACTTAACGTGGGTCAGATAGGCCGCATTTGATAACAGCCCGGCAAACAGATCGACCATCAACGCCAGCCCGTAGCCTTTATGCCCGCCAATAGGCAGCAGAAAACCATCAAGCGCTTCCTTGGGGCTGCGGGTCGGTTTGCCTGAAGCGTCGGTTGCCCAGGTGTCCGGAATATCACTGCCTGCCTTAAGCGCATTGCGAATTTTGGCACGAGCAACAACGCTCATGGCCATATCAAGCATAAAGTGAGTACCAGAAGGATTTGGCACCGCAAAGCCAACGGGACTATTGCCAACCCGAGCATCGGTGCCTCCCCATGGCGCAATTGTCGTTGTGGCATTGCTGCCGATGATACTGGCAAAACCGGCTTCCGCTGCAATCAGGCCATAAGGCGAGATCGGACCAAAATGGTTGCTCTGTCGCGCGAACGCCATGCCAATACCGCAATCCTGAGCGGCTTCCATTGCAGCCCGCAGTGCATGCATGCCAACCAGCGGTCCGATTCCGTTATCACCGTCAACCAGACGCAGACCCGCTGCTGGTTTTTCAATCGTGATATTTGCATTGGCATTGATACCGCCCACTTCAATACGGGAACCATAGGATTCTATCCGGCTCAAGCCGTGCGTTGAAAGTCCGAACAGATCTGCCAGCACAAGTATGTTGACCACATCTGACGCGTCCTCTGGAGTCAGACCCAGATTCTGGAAAGCGGCCAGACCAAGCTGTGTCAATTCGTCTTGCGGAACAATAACCTTGGAAGTTGTTCTTGTATTCATACAGATTTCCTGAAAATTAAAAGATATCTACTCGGCCGAAAGCCTGGCGCTCTGCACCACTTTGCGCCAGCGTTGCTCTTCAGAATCGATGAAGGCAGCGAACTCCTGCGGACCGGCGCCGGATATTTCACTGGAGTCAAATTCCATGCGCTTGCGCACTGATGTGGATTTCAAGGCCACGAGGGCGGACTGATGCAGTCGTTCAATGACATCCCCAGGCGTGCCGGCAGGAGCCAGCAAACCAAACCATTGGGAACTTTCGAATCCCGGATAGCCCTCTTCTTCAACTGTCGGAATATCCGGAAGAACAGCAAGTCGTTTTTTGGATCCCACGGCAATGATCTTGATTTTTCCAGCCTGCGCAGCCGGTAACAGCCCAGGTGTACCTGCTGCGGCAGCATCAATAAATCCGCCCAGCAGATCGTTAAGTTGTGCGCCTGTACCTTTATACGGAACATGGATGACATTGATTCCCGTCGCCGTCTTGAGCATTTCGAAAGCGAGATGGCCTGCACTACCGTTGCCGGCCGAACCATAATTCATGACACCCGGTTTGGACTTGGCCAGCTTCACAAACGAAGAGAAGTCCGTGGCCTCGACACTTTTACCCAGCGCAAAAACCATGGGCAGCTTGGCCAGAAGTGTTATGGGAGCAAAATCCCGGCGAGGATCGTAAGTCAGTTTAGGGATCATGGACGGGTTGACTGCCATCGTACCCACATGCCCAAGAATCAAGGTGTAGCCATCCGGTTTGGCGCGTGCTACTTCAGTTGTCGCGATCATGCCCTGGGCGCCACCTTTATTCTCCACCACGACCTGCTGACCCAGATCCTTGGACATTTCTGATGCTACCGCCCGGGCTACAACATCAGAACTTCCTCCGGGGGCATAGGGAACAAGCAGGCGGATTGGACGTTCAGGCCAGTCTTGCGCCTGTGCTGCGGCAACGGGAAGCATACACAGGGCGCTGCCTAACAGACACATCAGGTATTGGCTGAACGAACGGTTTCTTTTCATTGGAAGGTCTCCTCTCTGGTATCGCGTCTTATGACATTTGCTATGCGATATGATAGGGACGACCTGAATATGAAGTAAAGTGCAAATATTCGAATGATTATTGACAAAAACGCATGAAATTTGATTTGATAGATTTACGAACGTTCCTGGCAGTCGCCGACCTGGGCAGCTTTCGGGCGGCATCAGAAGCGATGTTCCTGTCACAGTCTGCCCTTTCCCGCCGCATAGACAAACTGGAAGCGGCTTTGGGCGTGCAACTGCTTTTGCGTACGACTCGCAAGGTGGAATTGACAACCGTTGGTCGCGGCTTTGTTCCTCGGGCACGCAATGTGCTCAATGAACTGGAAAATGCACTCGTTGGCATTCAGGAGGTTTCCGATAGACTGTCCGGCCTGGTGACCATCGCCTGCGTTCCTTCAGCGGTCGCCTATTTTCTGCCGGGTGTCGTTCGAACTTTCCATGACCGCTATCCCCGCATCAGCATCCGCATTATTGATGAGTCATCGTCGCAGGTATTGATGGCCGTGGCGCGTGGAGAAGCCGACTTCGGCCTGACCTATATCGGAGTCAATGATGCAGACATCGATTTCACGCCGCTGCTTGAAGAACCCTTTGTTGTCGCGGTCCGGCGTGATCATCCGCTGGCGCAAAAAAAGGCAGTCGACTGGGCAGACCTGAGTGCATACGAATACATCAGCCTTGCTCAGGGTAGCGGGAACCGTTTTCTGATTGATCAGGCACTGGCCCACGGCGGCGTACGGCCGCGCCATTTCTGCGAAGTGCAGCATGTTCCTGCGCTGGTGAGCATGGTCGAGGCTGGCTTAGGGGTGGGTGTCGTACCAAGGCTTGCCATGCCAGGCATAGAGCATGCATCTCTGGTGAGCCTGCGACTATGCAATCCGGAAGTCAGCCGCAGCCTGGGTCTGATTCACAGACGGAGCAAGGAGCTAAATCCGGTGGTGAAACTGTTTTATGATTTGCTGGTAAGCAGCGCCAGTACGCGTTGAAATGATATGGCGACGTTTGCCAGCCTATTCACTGTGCGCGCCAATTTTTACGGAGAATAATGCCGCTATTTACCGCATTTTTTGCGGAGAATAAATCTATTACGTATACCCTACCATAGCCTACAAACCCAGACACACCGCGCCGATCGCAACAATCACACATGCAATCCAGCGTTTTGCACTCACGGCTTCTCCCAGGAAGAGTCGGCCGATCAGCACGGCGAAAACCACGCTAGTCTCACGCAATGCCGAGACCGCACCAATGGCGCCGGATTGCAACGCCCAGATCACGATCCCGTAGGCCGCAAGCGACACCAGGCCGCCGGTCAGCGAAGTGACGATAGAGCCTGGATTGCTACGCAGCGGCATCCACATGGCCGAAAAACCGCGTGTGGCGATGAAAAGCATGGGCATAAACAAATAAAAAAGAAACATCCACGCGGTGTACGACACTGCCTGTCCGCCGGACAGACGCACGCCTATGCCATCGATCACGGTGTAGACTGCGATAATTGCGCCGGTTGTCAGCGCAGCAATAATTCCCGCGCGCGACACATGTCGCCCATCAATTGCAATTGCGATAATTCCACCTGAAACCAGCACAATGCCGAGAATTTGCAATGGAGTGATTGCCTCTTGTGCGAAAAGCGCCGCTCCTACCGTGACCAGTAAAGGGGACGAACCTCGCACAATCGGATATGCACACGCCAGGTCATTGCGCCGATAGGAGCGAACCAGCGACACGTTATAAAAAATATGAACAAGACCAGAAGCCACAATATACGGCCATGCCGCCGGAGCTGGCGCCGGCGTGTTAAGCACTACGACAATGGAAACCAATCCGATGGCAATCGCCATCCATGTGATCGAAAGAAAGCGATCGCGGTTACCGTGCAGCATGGCATTCCAGGCAGCGTGCAGCAATGCGGCCAGAAGGACAAAGCCACCGGTATAGGTGTAACTAAGCATCAGGGACTCACAGAAAAAATATCACAGACAGTATATCTGTCTTGTCGTCTTCCTTGTCATCAGATACCGCCGCGAGGAGCAGAGATTAATATTGCCCCAGGATTTCAAAAAGCCCCTTTCCGATACGCGGCAGAAAGTCGGTATTTACGGATACGGTTCTGCCATGGGAAAAAATCACAAATGTGACCGCAGCAAAGGCCTTGCAATGTTCCTGCGGCAACGCAAAGTGAGCACTATCGTGCCGGTTGTAACTGGACAGCGCGTCGCCGGTCCAGCCATTCCAGCCGGCCTTGGAATAGTATTCAAGCCCCAAAGGCAATTGTTCGCCAAGGAAACCGTCAATCTGCGAATGCGGCTGTGATTTGAATTCTGCCGTCAGCGGCCGTTTCAGATAATTGGCGATCTCTCTGCTGACTGCTATATCTCTGAACCTGCCTTTGCAGATTTCGCTCATCAGGCGGGCTACAAAATCCGAGTTCAGACAGTTGTGATTGTTTTTCCCGTCCAGCGTCACAAACACTTTTTCCCTGCCATAACGATCGTCATCCATCAGTTTTTGACAGACATTGATAGTTTCAGCCTCGGGCCAGCCGAGTTGCCGGAAAAATCGATTGACGCCCTGCCGCTGTTCAAACCATTGGCGCATTTGCGCTTCAGGCAACAAGGTATCTCCCGTTGTCCCCGACAGAAGGTCAATGACATAATTGGTGGCATTGTTGCTTGACCAGCGTATCATGTCTGTCATTGCGCGTGCCAGTTCAGCATGTGGCGCGATTTTACCGTCACTGATCGCCGCCTGTGCGGCAGCCAGATAAGCCACCTTGATCACACTGGCAGGATAGAACTCACGGGCTCCCTGCCACGAAAAGCCCTCAATAACGGTCGCGCTGCTTCCTGCTTCTGCTCTTGGGAAAAGATGCAGCGTCATGCCCGAGTCTGCGATCTCATGGTCAAGTGGCGCAAATATCTTCCTCGCGGATGCCAGCAACTGCTCCCCGATCTGCCTGGAACGGTCTGTCCCCTGATAATACATATGAAATTTCCTAGATTTCTGCCAGACGGATGCACCTGGCATTATGCGACGTCGAGATCGTCATCAGGTCAGGGTGCGTCTGGCGGCATTTTTCCTGTGCATAGGGACAGCGACTTGAAAACGCACAGCCGGCAATGGTTTCGTGTGGATCGGGCAGTTCACCTTCAAGAATGGCTGAAGCATGGTTGATGGAAGGATCCGCTACCGGTATCGCCGACAGCAGTGCGCGCGTGTAGGGATGGCGCGGCGAGGCAAAGATGTCTTCCTTGCTGCCCTCTTCCACTATTTCTCCCAGATACATGACCAGGACACGATCGCTGACGCGCTTGACCACGTTCAGATCGTGTGCCACGAATAAAAATGCCACCTGCAATTTCTGGCGGATATCTTCGAACAGGTTGATGATTTGTGCCTGCACAGACGCATCCAGCGCAGAGACAGGCTCATCTGCAATAATCAGTTCGGGATTAACTGCCAATGCGCGGGCGATCGAGACGCGCTGACGCTGGCCGCCACTGAGCGCAAAAGGAAATTTCTGCTTGATCGCCAAAGGCAGGCCCACAATCCCCAGCAACCGGTCTACTTCACCATCCAGTTCACTTTTACTGAACGTGCCGTGCGTTGCCAGGGCTTCCCTGAGCAGACGTCCGATTCTGAATCGCGGATTCAGCGACGAATATGGATCCTGAAACACCATCTGAATTTTTGTACTGCGTTCGAAACGCGAGAGCCTGTCCATTGCCCGGCCATCTGCCCATTTGACTGTTCCGCTCGAGGGACTATGCAATCCGACGATGCATTTTCCCAGCGTACTTTTGCCGCAACCGGATTCGCCTACAACACCAACAATCTCCCCCTTGCCCACATGCAGCGATACGCCTTTCAGTGCGTGGAGCGCACTGGCGGGCTTACCGGCAATAACGTCTGCCAGACCACGTTTTCCGCCGAATCGCTTCTCCAGATTATTAACGGTTAAGAGTGTGTCAGCATCAGATTCAATTACCACAATGCTTCCTCCTTGCGGTGACAGGCACACCCATGCGTTGGGGAGATATTTTCAATTTCGGGAATCTGATCGCGGCAACGCTCTATGGCAAACTGACATCGGGGGTGAAATCGACAGCCTGGCGGAAAATGGCCGGCCGAGGGCGGCTCGCCCGCAATCGGTTGCAGCTTATGGCTGGGATCGGCATTGGCCGGCAATGCATTGAGCAGTGCCCGAGTGTAAGGATGACGCGGATTGGCAAAAATTTCCGCAACACGTCCCGTCTCTACAATCTTGCCGGCATACATCACTGCCATATCATCGCAATTTTGCGCGACTACCCCCAGATCGTGCGTAACAAGCAAAACCGACATGCCCACGCGCTCGCGCAACTGATGCAATAAGCGCAACACCTGAGCCTGAATCGTAACGTCCAGCGCGGTTGTAGGTTCATCTGCGATCAGCAACTCCGGCGCACAGGAAAGAGCCATTGCAATCAGCACCCGTTGCCGTAGTCCACCACTCAATTCATGAGGCCAGGCACGAAATCGTCGCTCGGGAGAGGTAATCCCCACTTCTTTGAGCAGCTCCACCACCCGACTTCGCACCTGAGATGACGATAATTCTGGCTGATTTCGCCGTACAATTTCTGCGACCTGATCGCCAACCCGCATTGTCGGATTCAGCGCGGTCATGGGATCCTGAAAGATCATGGAGATTTTCCGACCACGAATCTGCGTCAATTGCTGATTATCCATGGACGCCAGATCCTTGCCATCAAACAGAATTTTTCCCTGCTCGATAACAAATGGCGCTCCGCCGAAGAGCCGGATAATGGATCGGCAGGTCGTACTCTTTCCGCAACCGGATTCACCTACAAGACCAAATACACGGCCTTTTTTCACTTCGAAACTGACACCTTCAACGGCCATTTGTGCACGTCCGTGCTGACCGAAACCGGCATGCAGGTCTTCTACCTTCAGCACGTGCTCTGTTATTACACTCATGATTTCACCCGGAGCTGGTTATCAATACCGTCGCCTAGCAGAGAAAAAGTCACCCCGATATAGATAATCATGATGCCGGGAAACACAGAGATCCACCAGGCATCAAAAATGTAAGTCCGTCCTTCAGCAATCATGACGCCAAGTTCAGGGGTGGGTGGCTGAATTCCCAGGCCCAGAAAGCCCAGAGAAGTAACAGCAAGAATTGTGAGTACCACATCTGCCATCATGAAAACAATGGCGGGGGTAATCACATTGGGCAGAATATGCAAAAACAGAATCCGCAGATGGCTATAGCCCATCACCCTTGCCGACTGCACATACTCGGTGGTTTTGACCAGCAGCACCTCTCCGCGAACGATTCGGGCAAAGGAAATCCAGACAACCAGCGTGAACGCCAGATACATATTCTGAGTACTTGGACCCAGTGAGCCCACGATTGCAATCACCAGCACATAAAACGGGAATGCCCAGACAATATCGACAATGCGCATCACAAGCGTATCGAACCAGCCGCCTATGTATCCCGACAGCAGTCCAATCAGGGAGCCAGTCACAAACGGAATCAGGACGCATACGGCAACGATCTGCAGGTCAGTCTTGAGCGCTTCGATGGAGCGCCACAAAACCTGTCGGCCAAGATCGTCAGTGCCAAAAAGATATTGCAGATTCGGACTTTGCAGACTGCTGTCGAAGTTGATCTCTGAGGTATCAATACTGAAAACAGAGGGCACGACATAAGCCACCAGAATCAGGATCAGCAGAAGAAGAATTCCAACCCAAAGTGAATAATTCTGCGCAAGACGGCTATTGCGCCATCCACTGGAAATCACACTCATGATAATTCCACCCTGGGATCAGCAATCACATACGCCAGATCTGCCGCCAGATTGATCAGCACAACCAGGATTGCAAAGGTTACAGTCAGTCCTTGCACCATCGGATAGTCGCGAGCCGCAATCGACAAGACCATCAGGCCACCCAGGCCGGGTAATGCAAATACGGCTTCAATGACCACCGTACCGCCAATAACCCAGCTGGTATGTACGCCGAGCACCGAAATGGTTGAAAGCAGCGAGTTACGCAGCACATGTCGCCGCAGAATCTGCATTCTGCTCATGCCCTTGGCATAAGCAGTATCAATATAATCTGCATTCAGCACCGCAATCACAGAACTTCTGAGCGAACGGATGGTGAGTGCGGCTGTGCTCAGTGCGATGACCAGCGCGGGCAGAAAAAGCGAATGCAGCAGACCAAAGAAGCCATGACCGAGGCCCGATACCGGAAACACAGGCAGGTAAACGGCCAGAAACAGGACCAGCAGAATCCCTAGCCAGAATGCGGGCATGGACAGAAAACAGATAAATATGAATTTAATAATATTGTCGATGGCCGAGTTTTTGCGCAGTGCGGCCAGAAACGCCAGCGGTATAGTCAGCACAATGGCGATGACCGTGCTATATCCCACCAGAAGCAGCGTCACCCATAGCCGATCAAAGATCAGTGGCCCCACAGACGAGCGAAAGGCAATGGATGTGCCAAAATCGCCCTTAAGACAGTCAAGCAGAAATTGAAAATACTGCACCACCAATGGCTTATCCAGGCCGAGCTGGCGTTGCAGCTGGGCAATATCCTCGGCCGTGCCGCGGCTGCCCAGCAACAGTGTGGCCGGATCACCGGGCATAACACGCAGAAGAAGAAATGCAAGTATCGTTATGCCCAGCAGCACTGGTATCAACTGCACCAGTCGCAGCACAATAAAACGCAATATCATGAGTCGTTCCTATATCACCCCTGAGTCGGGATCTTATTTGACCTTGACATCCTCAAGCCGGTAATTGGAAGTCGGAAGGACGCGAAAACCCTCGACATTGGAACGATAGGCGTAAGGAACACCCTGGTGATAAAGGAAAATGAAAGGCGCCTCTTTATTCACAATGGCTTCGATTTCCTTGAACATGCGTCCACGCTCTTCGCCTTCAGCGGTTTTGCGCTCCTGGACATACAGTTCGTTGACGCGATCGCTTTTCCAGTTGGTGTGAAAGGCGTTCGCTCGTTCAGGATTGACTGCAGTAAAACCGATCAACTGATCAGGGTCGATCGTATCGCTGGTAGTAAAAGCCAGCGACATCTCATAATTGCCTGATTTTGTTGTTGTGAACTGCGAACCGCTTTCTATTGTCTGCAACTGGATTTTCACGCCAACTTTTGCCAGCGCGTTCTGTATCACAAGTCCGATTTGTCGGTCCGTGACATTACCAGCCGCAATCAACAGCGTTGCACTGAATCCGTCGGCGAGTCCCGCTTCAGACAGTAACTGTTTGGCCTTCGCCACATCATACGGATACGGTTTGATATCCGTATTGTGATGCGCCATGATGGGGAGCGAAGAAGCGGCTGGCTCTCCATTCCCTTTCAGGACACCCTGAATCAGGGTACGTGTATCAATGGCATAGTTAAGGGCCTGGCGAACACGAACGTCATCAAACGGCTTTTTGCTGGTATTTAACTGCACCAGATCGGTGCGAAAAACCTTGGCGACATCCGTTTTGATATTCGCGTCGTTCTTTAGCATGGCGACCTGATTGAACGGGATATCCAGCGCCGCGTCCAGCTCTCCCGCTTTGAGTTTCAGGATACGGGCATTATCATCGCCTATGATTTCCAGTACTGCCTGATCAATTGCGGGCTTGCCTTGCTGCCAGTAATTGGGATTTTTATCCAGGGACACGCGCTGCCCCTTGTCCCAGGCCTTCAAGGAAAATGGACCGCTGCCAACTGGTGCATCGAAAAACTTATCGCCTTTTTGCTCAAGCTCCGCCGCCGGCAAAACAGAGGCCGGAAACAATGCCAGATTGTTCAGCATGGGTGTAAAGGGCTCTTCAAGACTCAGTTTCACAGTCTGGTCATCTACTTTTTCGTACCCGGTAATCGGTTTGAAAAAGCGTGCCCAGCCAGACTTCTCACCGGCTGCCCGTTTGAGCGAAAAAATGACATCCTCTGGTGTTACCGGTTTGCCATCACTGAACTTCGCTCCATCTCGCAAGTGGAACGTATAGGTTTTGCCGTCTGGAGAGATTTCCCATTTATCTGCCAGACCCGGCTCGATTTTGGTGCCATCGGCTGAAGGCCTGACCAGTTGGTCATAAATCAGCAACTGCGTCCAGATTGAGGGATTATCGCTGGATGCGATAGGATCAAAAGTCAGCAAATCCTTTGAAAGGCCTAATCGAAACTGACTGGCACCGGCCTGAGCCACACTCAGGGTACAGGCTGCAGCAATCGCAATCTTCACTAGCGAACGAAATCTGATCATAACGATTCTCCGGGTATCACACGCAGTAATGGCATACGCAATATTCGTGCCTAGTGGCTTATTCTGAAGGCAATTGAACTGGTATGCAAAGGAAAAAAGTTATATCATCCATGAGAAAAAGTCATACCCTGGAGATAGAGTGAAACTCAGGCATATTGAAATCTTTCATGCGATCCGTACCACCGGCTCGGTCAGCCGGGCTGCAAAGCTATTGAATATTTCGCAATCGGCCGTCAGCAAAACGCTGGGCCACGCAGAGCTGCAATTGGGGTTCAAGCTTTTTGAACGGGTCAAGGGCCGACTCAAATTGACGCCTGAAGCACAGTCACTCGCACCTGAAATCGAGAAAATGATGCACCAGCTTGATCATATTCGTGCGCTGGCTGCCAATATTCATCATCATCCTGCAGGCGCCCTCAAGCTCGGCTGTCTGCCCAGTCTGGGACTGCATCTGGTTCCACAGGCCATTTCCAGCATTCGACAGCGATATCCCGATATCAATATTGAAATAACTACGGGACACGAAATGGAACTGGTTCGTAAGTTACGCTCTCGCGAAATCAATATTGCCTTGACGTTCACGCCCGATGACTATCCCGATTGCGTGCACTCCACCATTGCAAAGATCAATATGGTTCTGGCCGGACCGCAGCACAAGAAGCAGAATAATCCGCGCGCTATCGATTTCAGGAAAATGATCACATATTCGCCTGGTGACCCGGTGACCCGCATCATAGAATCCCTGGCCATTCCGCAACAATTCACAGATCAGGTGAAGGTCGAGACCTATTACGTTGCCGCTGCACTTGCAGAATTCGAAGACCGGCTGGCTATCGTTGATGAATTCACTGCCCGATTTGTACTAAAAGACAAGAATCGCTATCGCCATCTGGAGCCCGCCGTTACGCTGGATCTCGTCGTCATTTACCGCGAACAGGGACCACCCAGTACCTTGGAAAAGCAATTCATAAGCGGCGTGCGTCGAATTATCAGGCACGAGCAATCGGGTAAGGGCGAGTCATGAGAGGTGGGAAACAGATCTTCCTGCCCTTATGAAAAACTCAATAAAATGCTGATATCTATAGGAGAATGAGAATGTCAGATGCATTGCTGATTATCGATATGCAGAATTTTGTTCTGGAACGGATTCAGCGCGGCGTGAACTATTACCCAACTAATTGCATCGAGAATATGCAGATTATTCTTGCAAAATTCAGAGATGCTGGCAAACCAGTCCTGCATGTACGCCACCATAGCGTTGAAGCTGGTTCGCTTCTCCATCAGGATTCTTCACAAGCATCGGTCATCTCCCTCTTCGCTGAACTGCCGGGAGAACCAGTATTCATAAAGAACACCTCTTCTGCCTTTAGCTCCTCCAGTTTACTTTCTCACCTGAAAATCAAAGAACTATCCAGGCTAACTGTAGTCGGTGCTGTCGCGGGATTTTGTGTGAGTTCTACAGTCAGAATGGGTTCTGACCTAGGCTTCGAAATGCGTGTTGTGAAAGACGCAGTTATCAGTTTCGACCTGGAAGGTACGCAGGTTCGTGCACTGGATATCTATAACGTCACTCTCGCACTACTCGAATCCGATTTCGCGCACCTCGTAGAAATCGATGATTTGCAGCTAACCGAGTGACTATCTCTTCTTGCAGCTGTCCCTTTTTCAATCTCCAACACAATAAAAATATACGGATATCGGAGCGCATTGTTAGCGTTCCCTCTTCTGTCGATTTCAAGCCACGCGGCCATCAATGACGAGTTGGGCTTGATCACTTCGGCTGCCCGCTTCATATGTTGAAAATTGAACCCCGATCGATTCGTCTGAATACAAAATGTTGCTCCTGTATTATTTTTGCATGCATAATATTTCATTTATGATATTTTTACTATAAAATGCATGCAATAAATCCCAAAATGATCATAGGAGACAAAAATGGATACCCCATCAAAAAAATTTGAAGGAGTTCCTCATTACGATGCGCCGCCACTTCGTGAAAAGCGTCCACCACGCTGCCCACCGTTTGTCGAGATCAATCACGAAGATCAGTTATTGCCTTATCTGGAGCATGTCGCACAGCGTCCTTACAATCACGGGCTAAACGCGTGCTGGGACCTGAAAGAAGGAGAGCGAGTCCTGCTCCGCGTTGACAACTGGCATAGCGAACTGACCATTAAAGCCTGCGAGAAAATCCTGCAGAAGTACAAAGTCAAATATGACATCAAATACATTGATCGAGGTCCGATCAAACAGTGGGTGGGTGCGGACGAGGTCGAATACTATCTGTTTCGTACCAAGGAGTTGGCCGAATGGATGGACATGTGGGAAGAAGAGGAGAAGCGGCAGATATACGACAAGATATTGATGGGCTATGGAGGTCCGGTTCTGGCTGAAAGACTGGTGAAAATTCAGCGCATGCCGTTCATTACGCCTGAAATACTGGCCTCACCAGCGCACGCCATGCCGATAGAAGTCGTGAATGCCATGGATAAATGGACCTGGGACCGCATACGCAGTGCGAAGCGCGTTCGCATTACAGATCCCGAGGGAACAGATATCTCATTCACCAACCACGACGAATACTGGGACAAGCAACGCGAATACTACGCACCGGACCTTGTTTCAAGAACCTGGCGTGGCAACGAGCACTTTGGCAAGACGTACTTGCCCGGACATATAACCGGCCGCCCTTGGCTTTTTCATCCAACCAAGGAAGACGGCTGCGGCGTGATAGCTGGCACGACCAATCATATTGCACCCTGCGACTGGACCCAGCTGATCGTTGAGAATTCGAAGATTGTGAAAATCAATGAAGGTGGCGAGTTTGGAAACCGGTTGCGGGAAGTTATGGAAAAAACCAAGGATATTCAGTATCCAGGTTTTCCAGATAAAGGGATTATGCACTGGTGGGAAGCCTCCATCGGCACGAACCCGCACATCCATCGCCCCAGGAAGGATTTTCCATCCGGATTCGTCAACTGTCTCTACGAAAGAGTGCGCTCAGGCGTCATTCATATGGGCTTCGGCACCATCATTTCGTCTATGACGGAACGGGAAGCAGCCAGAGCAGGACATTTGGTGGGGCATTGGCATCTTCACCTATATTTTCCGACCTATCATGTTGAGCGTTCGGGCGACAACGAGAACATAATCGAAAACGGCCGTTTGCAGGCGCTGGATGATCCGGCAGTACGCAAACTTTGTTCGAAATATGGCGATCCTGATCTTTGGCTGGATGAAAGCTGGAATCCTGCTGTTCCAGGCATCAATATGCACGGCGACTACTGGGATCACTATGCAAAAGACCCGTTACATTGGGTCAAAACAGAACTCGAGGTCTGCCGCAATTACCATCCCATGTTCATGAAGATGGTGGAGGCCGATGGCAAGTATTGCTCTGGCGAGGGCGCTCAATGGTGGAAAGGTGGTTGTTGCAATCATAGTGGCATCTCCTCCAGCCCGCTTAAGGGCAATTGCTGCGGCGACTAAACCATGGCTCCCGCGAACGCTTGCCTGGGCTTGATCGGGTGCTGGCTGGCGGCAGGAATTGACTCTCATAGAGTGGAAGCGTTGCTCTGGCTGAGCCAATGTGCCCAGGCTAGTCTTCTCACAAAGCTATCGTCAGTTTATTCCTTGTCGCATGCTCTCGCCTTTCCTTGCAGTTTCGCTGCGATGATACTCATGAGCGTATGGCATATTTCAAATTCCAGGCATAGCGAGTCGCGCACAAAAACACTCTTAATTACAGGCGCAATGTGGTTATTCATGTTCCCGGTCTGTCTGATTAGTGAACAGCTGGTTCTGTTCATGCCGGGAACGCAAAGTGTGCAAATGTATGCATTTTTGATGCTTGCGGTAAGCAGTGCAATGATGCAGTTAATCAATCATAAAAATCTCTTCCTAAAATGAGGATAGCAATGAGACACTCAATATCAATAAAGCTTGCTGCGGGCATCACAGCAGTAATATTCGCCTCCCCTGCCCTTGCC
>JBEBTQ010000020.1:0-18055 GCA_040393685.1 Advenella kashmirensis
GCTGAATAGACAGACTGCCGCAGCACACCTTTACGCCAGCTTGCTTCCGACTGTATGATCTGTCCTCTGAATGAGACAGATCACGGGAGTGCAGCATGAAGAAAACGGTATTAATTACCGGCGGTGGTCGCGGCATTGGCGCGGCAACTGCAATATACCTGGCGGCCAGGGGTTATGGCATTTGCATTAATTATCACAGCAACGAGAAAACTGCTGAAGCCCTGGTGACACGCATCAGGGAAGAATTCAACGTCCCGTGCATAGCCATCCGCGCCGATGTCTCACAGGAAGACCAGGTAGTAAAGCTCTTTGCCGAAATGGACGAAGTGCTGGGTCCGATAACGCATCTGGTCAACAATGTTGGCATTCTTTTCAAGCAGATGAAAGTCAGCGAGATGGACGCAGAGCGCATCAATCGTACGCTTATCACAAACGTGACCAGCTACTTCCTGTGCAGCCGCGAGGCCATCAAACGCATGGAGCCCGGCTGCGCCATCGTCAATGTTTCGTCTGTCGCATCCCGCACCGGCTCGCCCGGAGAGTACGTTGATTACGCCGCCTCCAAGGGTGCGGTCGACACGTTCACGCGCGGCCTTTCTCTGGAGCTCGCCCCCAAGGGCATTCGCGTCAATTGCGTGAGACCTGGCTTTATCTATACGGATATTCATGGCGATGGCGGAGAGCCCGGTCGCGTGGATCGTGTCAGCCCGCAGATCCCGATGCTGCGCGGCGGCCAGCCCGAAGAGGTCGCCTCAGCCATTGGATGGCTGCTGTCCGATGATGCGTCTTACGTTACAGGGTCATTTATTGATCTTGCGGGCGGCAGATAACAGCGCAAACATGTTACCGTATAGGTTGTTACGAATCAGGAGGTGAAACAGTGCTTGAACGGTATGCGACAGGTTCGCAGTCCCTCCCGCCCAGCGGGAAACAAAGGGTCAGTCATCAATTCCAGACCAGCGTCTTTATTCGATATGTGCTTGCTTGTGTGTTGCTGATTTTCTCATTGGCAAATCTGAATACTGCGCACGCACAATTACCATTAACCACTCAGACGACTTCCTCCAGTAAGGACTCGTCCTCTTCCGAAGCCTCCGGCGCCGGTCAGGCGCAGGCACAATTAACCCCTGCACAACTGGCGGATCTGCTGGACAATGAGCAGTCACGCAAGCAACTGATTGATCAGCTTCGCGCGCAGGCGCCAGCCACGGATTCCGCCGCGGCAGCCGCTTCCAGTACAGGCAACGCCTCTTCCACTGCTTCCGGCACGCGAGCCGCCGCCGACACACGTGCAGATACCAAAGCCGCGTCTTCAGACAATACAAAATCAGGCGATGAATCCCTGCCCCGCCGGGTCGCTGACAGCACGCAGTATTTCCTGGGCAAGATGCTCACTGAAATCGGTGCTGCCGCCGCTGCTATCGGTGCGCTCGCACGCGGCGAAGGCATGGCCGGCGTCAGCCTGAGCCAATGGAAATCGCCTCTGCTCAATCTGCTGATGGTGATGGCAGCTACCATCATTGCGTTTCTGGTGTTGCGCAGATTGGCGACCCCGATTTTTGCGCTGATTAATCGCTGGGCTGGCCAGGCGCAACCGGTAGTGCGGCATCGCAGGCTGCCGGGCCCCGGTGCACTGCGCAAGATCGCCGCTGTTGTCGGGGCATTTATTGTTGATGTGATTGCAATTGTGCTTGCCGGTGTGGTCGGCTATGGAGTTGCACTCGCCGTGGCCGGGCCCAACGCCGCGGTAGGCACGTTCGACTCGCTGTTCGTCAATGCCTTCGTCGCCGTAGAAATTGCCAGATCTCTGGTGCGCGTCGTCTTTGCGACCCGCTTCCCGCAGCTGCGGCTGTTTGAAATGCGCGATGAAGTGGCCATCTACTGGAATGACTGGCTGTGCCGGCTGATCTCCATCGCTGGCTATGGCATGCTTGTTGTGGTGCCCATTACCAATGCGCTGTTTACCCCTGCCCTGGGCAATCTGATTGGTCTGCTGATCATGCTAGGCATGTACATCTATGCCGTCAGGGTTGTCTGGGCCAATCGCACGCTGATCCGTGACAGACTGCTGGAACGCGCGAGTCAGTCATCCACCGCATTTTTTGCGACCATGATGCGTCTTCTGGCGCGGGTCTGGTACTTCCTTGCCATCATATATTTCACCGTTCTGCTGGTGGTCAGTCAGGTAGACCCCGTAGATGCGCTGCCGTTCATGGCGCGCGCGACCGTGCAAAGTATTATTGCAATCGTGCTTGGCCTGCTGATTTCTGCAATTCTGACTGCACTGCTGGGCCGCCCCATCAGACTGTCGGACGATCTGCGATCCCGACTGCCGCTGCTGGAAGCACGTCTCAATTCCTATGTCCCCGCTTCCGTCAAGTTCCTGCGCTTTATCACACTTGTCGTAGTACTGCTGTTCGTTCTGGATGCCTGGCATGCCTTTGATCTGTCAGCCTGGGTCATGTCTGAATCCGGACAGTCCACCATCAATGTGGTCGTGCATGTTGCCATCATCCTGCTGTTTGCGGCACTGGCATGGACGGTCATCGCCAGCATCATTGAAAGCCGGCTCAGCGGAACCGGTGACCGACTGCCCAGCGCACGCGAGAAAACGCTGCTGTCGCTGTTCCGCAATGCAGCACTCATTGTCATTGTCACCATGACCATATTGGTCCTTCTCTCGCAAATCGGCATCGATATCGGCCCGCTGATTGCCGGTGCCGGGGTAGTGGGTCTGGCCATTGGTTTTGGTGCGCAGAAGCTGGTACAGGACATTATCACGGGTATCTTCATTCAGCTGGAAAACGGCATGAATGTGAACGATGTGGTTGAAGCAGGCGGCGTTTTCGGAACGGTAGAAAAAATGACCATCCGCTCGGTGGGTATACGCACCATGGATGGCGGTTATCATCTGATTCCGTTTTCTTCCGTTGATGTCGTCGCCAATCACATGCGTGATTTCTCCTATCATATGGGCGAATACACGATCTCTCATCGCGAGAATGTGGATGAAGCCACAGAACATCTGCGCGCCGCATTCAGAGAGTTGATGCAGGACAAAGTGCTGGCTCCCGAAATTCTGGAAGACATTACCGTTCCTGGTGTCACGGCCATCAACGAGCGCGGTGTTACCATTCGCGTGCTGATCAAAACCACGCCTGGCATGCAATGGGCGGTACAGCGCGGATACAACCGGCTGGTCAAAAAACATTTCAACGCAGCCAATATCGAGTTGCCTTATCCGCATACCGTTGTTTACTTCGGTCAGGACAAGGACGGCAATGCGCCATCCGCAAGAGTGGACCTGGGTCGTCAGCAGGATCGCGAGACATTTGCCAAAGGCACGGCACCGGCGCCCGGACAGACACCCCGCGATCTTTCTCCTGGTCGTAGCGGTTCCGAAGACGTACTTGGGAACGAACTGGAGCAACGTGTGCCGGATGAAGATGACCCTGAAAACGACGTGACCAACGGCGATACGCAAAACGGTTCCGACTCAAACAGACGTCGGGATTGATCAAGTGTCGAGACAGATCAAACATCCGGCTTGATCTGTCCTCACAATTGATCAGAACAGCGGCCGGCCTCTTCCTGTATTGGAATGCTGGCCGCCATCCGCATTAGATGAAGTCTGTAAATTCGTTGTCGAATACGAGTGAAATAACACTGCATATCAGCGGATTTAGTCGACCGACTTGTCTTGACATGACGATCCTGTTGCGAACCCGTTTTCCGCGCCAATCAAGACTCAGGAATGACGCCAGGAACGAGCATAACGATAGAGCCTATCGAATGAACGCCCGTCCTGAGCAATTCAAACTAACGCTCGTTATTTCAGGTGTAATGAACACAGATCCGTTTGTTCTGCCATTCATGGATGGAAACATCCAGTCCATATAAATCTTTGAGTACAGAAGGCTGGATAAAGGTTTCAGGCGAGCCCTGATGCAGCACCTTGCCCCGGCGCATCCCTATGATGAGATCGGAATAGCAGGATGCAAAATTGATGTCGTGCAGAACGAGTACGACGGTTTTGGACAATTCATCTGCCGCCCGCCGAACCACTTTCATGATATCCACGGCGTTCTTCATATCCAGACTGTTCAACGGCTCGTCCAGCAACACGTATTCCGTGTCCTGACACAAAACCATGGCGATAAACGCACGCTGTCGCTGTCCGCCGGAAAGCTCATCCAGAAAACGCTTTTCCAGTCCCTCAAGATTCAGATAAGCAATGGCACGCTCGATATGTTGGCGATCTTCTACTGTCTGACGACCATGCGTATACGGATACCGGCCGAATGCGACCACATCCTGCACGGTCAGGCGCAAGGGCAGATGGTTATCCTGGCGTAGAATGGACAGGACGCGCGCCAGATGTGCAGTATCGGTTTGCGTGACGTCCAGTCCGCCCACCTTCACACTGCCGGCGCTCATGGGCAACAGTCGACTGATCATCCCCAGCAGCGTGGACTTGCCCGCGCCATTGGGACCGACAATGGATGTGACTCCGCCCTGCGGTATTTCAATTGAAACATCGTCAACCACCAGCTGATTCGCATATTCTTTGCTGACGCTATTGACCTTAATCATTTCTGCCCCCTGCGCACGATCAGTGCGATGAACATAAGTCCTCCTGCAAACTCAATCACAACACTCACGGTCGTATTCAGCGCCAGGGCGTGTTCCAGCAGCGTCTGGCCACCCACCAGTGCCACAATACCCAGTAAGATCGCCGCGGGAACGGTAAATTTGTGTTTGTCCGTCTGCATAATCATATAGGCGAGATTGCTGACCAGCAGCCCGAAGAATGTGACCGGGCCTACCAGTGCCGTGGACACCGACACCAGCACGGAAATCAGCACCAACGTCAGCAGCAGCGCTCTGCGATAATGAATCCCCAGATTGATGGCCACCTCGCGCCCCAATGCCAGCACATCGTAGACACGCCGCAAGCGCCACCCAATAATCGATGTTACGCCCACCAGAATGGCTGATATCAACAGCAGATTGGTGCGAATGGCATTGAAACTGGCAAACATCTTGTCCTGCAAAAACAGGAATTCATTGGGATCGATCAATCTGACCATCAGACCCGACAGGCTGCGAAACAGCAGCCCAAAGACAATGCCCACCAGCAAGAGAAGATGCAGACTTTGTGTTGCGCCGGAAAATATCCACTGAAAAAGCAGACACGAAAACAGCGTCATCACGCCCACCTCCAGCAGGAACTTGCCGGTTGCATCGAATCCGCTACCCATGTTCATACCGAACCAGAAGATGGCAATCGACTGTATGAGCGTATACAACGCGTCAAAGCCCATGATGGAAGGCGTCAGAATCCGGTTGTGCGTGATGGTCTGAAACAGCACAGAAGACACCGCGACGCAATAGGCGACCAACAGCATGGCAGCGAGCTTTCCGGAGCGGAAAGACAGGACGAAGTCCCAGTGACCGTTGGCGCCGATAGTCATGAATGCAACCACCGAGGCCAGGGCCAGAAAACCCAGCAGGGCAAGCAGAATGGGAGGAGTCAATTTAGCCAAAGCGTGACCGCCTCTTCAGCAGCAGATACAGGAACAGGGCACTGCCGACCACTCCCACGACAGTACCGATGGGAATTTCATGTGGGAAAATAATGAGGCGGCCAACGATATCGCAGGCCAGTACAAACAGCGCCCCCAGCAGGGCGACCCACGGCAGCGAGCGGCGCATATTGTCGCCGAATAGCAGACTGACGACATTGGGAACCAGAAGACCCAGAAAGGGAATGCTGCCTGCAGTAACCACTACAACGGCGCTGATGGCAGCAACGATGATCATGCCAATCAGCATAAGACGTTTGTGATTAAGACCCAGATTGGTCGTAAACTGCTCGCCCATTCCCAGTACCGTAAAGCGGTCTGCTGCAATATACGCAATACAGGACAGCGCGAAGGCGATCCACAGCAATTCATAGCGACCTCGCAGAACGCCGGAAAAATCGCCCATGGTCCAGGTCTGCAGCGCCTGCATCAAATCATGCTGATAGGCAAAGAAGATAGTCACGGCCTGTATGATGCCGCCCAGCACCAGGCCAACTACGGGCACAAGATAGGGCGAGCGTAGCGGCACGCGTCGCAGGATCAACAGAAAAAGTCCTGTACCGGCCAGAGCAAAAACGGCCGCCACTGCCATCTTGATCACAACGGGAGTACCCGGCGCCAGCAAGGTGACGGCCAGAATGCCCATAGTTGCGGACTCAACGGTGCCCGCAGTGGATGGCTCGACAAAACGGTTGCGCACCAGCATCTGCATGATCAGCCCGGCAACGGCAAGCGATGTGCCCGCCAGCACCAGTGCAATGGCGCGCGGCAGGCGGCTGATCAGCACTAACTGCCAGGCCTCGGAATCCAGATGCAGCAATGCCGACAAAGACATGTTTGCTGTACCCAGGAACAGACTGACCAGAAACAGCAAACACAAAAGTAATATCAGCGCACTAACTCCCAGTGCGCCGCGCCGCGGGCCGACCGTTACTGGGGTCGACGGTTTCGAAACCTGATTCACAGTCAGCTACCCGGCATCCGCTACGCTTACTGGGCGCCGTCCAGCGCCTGTATCAACTGATCCACGTTCTGCTGCATGGCGGTCAGGCCGGCGCTGCCCAGCAGATACCAATCCATCGCATTCAGGTAGACAATTTGTTTTTTCTGCCAGGCAGTCGTCTTGTGAATGAGTTCGTTATCCAGCATCTGTTTTGCAGCCACCCCTTCACGACCAATCGCGCCATCGCGGTCAATCACAAACAGCCAGTCGGGGTTGGTCTTGTAGATGAATTCAAATGACACGGCCTGACCGTGATTAGTAGACTTCAGATCCGGCGCCGCTGCGGGAATACCAAATTCATCGTGCAGAATACCAAAGCGGGAACCTGGTCCATAGGCACTGACCTTACCACCTGTCGTCAAGATGATCAGGCCAGAGCCGGCGCTCGCCGCTTTTTTCTTCAGAGTCGCAATGGACTCTCCCAGCCGGGCCAGCTGTTCTTTGGCCTTATCCTGTTTGTTGAAGATATCGGCCAACTTCAGCGTATTGCGTTTGACACTTTCCAGCAGATGGGTGTTGTCCACAGTCAGGTCAATGATAGGTGCCAGTTTGCTCAGGTCTGCGTACTTAGGGGCTGACCGTCCGCCAATGATGATCAGATCGGGCGAGAGCGAATTGATGGCTTCATAGTTCGGCTCGAACAGAGAACCCACCTTCGGAATTGAATTGCTGGCATAGCCCGAGAGTTGATTCACATACTTGGATGTAGGCACTGCGTTGGCTTCAACACCCAGAGCGTGCATGGTATCCAGCGACGCCAGATCAAAAACCACCGTTTTTTTCGGCTCTGACTGCAGCGTGGTTTTGCCGGCAGCATGTTCAACGGTCAGAGGATAGGCCTGCACTTGCAATGCCACAGCGGACAAGGCTGCGCTGCATACGAGCAGGGTTTGACGAATTCGGGACTTCCAGGATGACATAGGGATACACTCCGCTTTCAGACACAACGGACGCCGGCAGTCGTGAATGACATGAGTTCTGCGGGCATGATGGGAAAGCGGGGATTCTATCACAATTGGTAATAAGATGCATTCTCATATTATCAAATGAAATTGCTCCCTCACATTGAAGAAGTGCTCCCCCATTTAATGAAGAGGTACTGTCAAATCGAAGAGGCGCTCTCAACTGGAATAAGCACATTCTTATCATCAATGGTTGTCGCGCCTATCCCCCAAATAGGCTGTGGGCGCCAGCCCCATTACCCGGCGAAACATATAACTAAAGGCGCTGGGGCTGCGATAGCCCAGTTCCCGGGCAATATGCGCGATGGATTCACCCACGGAGAGCCGACACACCGCGTCGGCCAGTCGTACCTGCTGCACCCACTGTCGGTAGTTCATTCCCAGTTCAGACTGGAACAGCCGGATCAGCGTGCGCTCGCTGGCGCCCACCGCATCGGCCCAGGTACGCAGCGCAGCGTTGCGCCCAGGTTCTTCCATGATGCGTTCACACACAGACACAAGCCGTCGATCGCGCGGCCAGGGAATTTGCGTGGGAATGGTCTGCGCGTAGGGCAATTCGGACAGGATCAACGATGCAATTTTTCCGCCCCGCTCGTTCTGCCCGTATACCATGGGCTCTGCGGTCAGGCTCAGAATGAGTTCACGCAGCAGACTGCTGACTTCGATCACCTGGCAGTCTGGCCAAAGCCCAGAGGCCGCCTGTATGTCAACATAGAGAGTGCGCATATCCACATGGCTGACCGCCACGGTGGTGTGAAGCACACCTGCCGGCACCCATAAAGCACGCAACGGTGGCAGCAGCCAAAAGCCCTTCTGCGTAGTTACGCGCATCACACCTTTTGGGGCAAAAATCAGCTGCGCGCGGGGATGCGAATGCATCGCCGAACTGGTGCCCTGCGCAAAATCCTTGGCCATCGCAGCCACAACAGGTGCAATGAACTGGTAATCTGCAGCGTTTCTGCTTCGCAGGGTCGAAGAATTCACTGTCAGTTTCTCGACGAAAGTTGGCACATCCGGGAATTCTAGCACGGGTATACTAGGGTTACTACGATTGTAATTATGCCGAATGTCATGTCTTCCGAAACTGCCGCAATAGAAACAGCCACCATAGCGCCAACGCCGCCTGGCGCCGCAACACCTGCACCTGAAACGTCAGCGGCACAGCCTGCCGCAAGACCTGCAGATTCCACGGCCTTCAAGGTTCTGGGCGCCATCAGCGTCGCTCATATGATGAACGACATGATCCAGTCGATCCTGCTGGCCATCTACCCGATGCTCAAGGATAATTTCAGCCTGAGCTTTGCGCAAATTGGTCTGATCACACTTGTGTATCAGATTACCGCGTCTCTGCTGCAGCCGATGATCGGCTTATATACCGATAAGCATCCCAAGCCGTACTCGCTCACTTTCGGCATGGGCTCCACCCTGGTCGGCCTGCTGCTTCTGTCAGTTGCGCCTTCTTTCCCCTATCTGTTGCTGGCGGCCATTCTGGTGGGTACCGGTTCTTCAGTCTTTCATCCCGAATCCTCACGCATCGCGCGCATGGCATCGGGCGGACGACACGGCCTGGCGCAATCGCTGTTCCAGGTTGGCGGCAATGTCGGTTCGGCTCTGGGCCCCTTGTTTGCTGCGCTGCTGATTCTTCCTCACGGTCAGAGCAGCGTGGCCTGGTTCTCTCTGGCGGCACTATTCGCCATGTTTGTGCTGCTGCAGATCGGTCGCTGGTACAGCCGCAATCGCGAGCTGCTGACCTTGCGGACCAAACGCGCCAGCAATTCCATTGCTCTGCCCCGCAACAAAGTGCTTGGCGCACTGGGTGTACTGGGCGTTCTCATCTTCTCCAAGTACTTCTACATGGCCTCGATGAGCAGTTACCTGACCTTCTATCTGATGGAGAAGTTCTCCCTGTCAGTCCGTTCTTCGCAGCTTTACCTGTTTGTTTTCCTGGCCGCTGTGGCCGTAGGCACCATCGCGGGCGGACCCATAGGTGATCGCATTGGCCGCAAGCGCGTGATCTGGGGTTCCATTCTTGGCGTTGCACCCTTTACGCTGATCCTGCCGCACGCCAACCTGTTCTGGACCGGTATTCTGATTGTGATTATCGGCCTGATTCTGGCATCGGCTTTCTCGGCCATCGTCGTATATGCGCAGGAACTGGTGCCAGGCAAAACCGGCATGATTGCAGGTCTGTTCTTTGGCTTTGCCTTTGGTATGGGTGGCGTAGGCGCTGCGGCACTGGGTCATCTGGCCGACACCACCAGTATTTCATTTGTGTATGACGTTTGCGCTTACCTGCCTTTACTGGGCATCGTGGCCGCACTGCTGCCTGATACCGAAAGTAGAATCAAAGCGCCAGCGTCTCCGGCCACACGTTCCTGAAAAGAGAGATCATGGCAACCACCACAGGATCTGCCACATTGTGCTGAGAGGCAACAAACCCCAGTGTGGCATCCAGCTGGGTGTGGCCCCAGACCGTAAACTCATTGCGGCCTGCGCCAGTAATGGCAATGTCTTCGCGGATCAGCGCGCAACCAGCGCCCGCGCGGACCAGTACATCGGCATTGGCCATATCTGCGTTCTGCATCACAATGCGCGGCGCCAGGCCATGTCGTTCAAACAGCGAGCGCAACAATAAATGCGTATGTGAGCCAGGGCTGCCATCCAGCCACGGCTGCTGAGCCAGTTCTTTCCACCCGGCATGTCGCAGTTCGCTCGCTATTTCATTTGGCATCACAATCCGGTAGCGCACCGTGCGCAGCGCCATCCAGAAGAATTCAGGCAGCGGATGCGTGGCGATCACCATGGCCATCATCAGCCTGCCCGAGCGGACCTGTTCGATCAGCTCTTCCGAGGGCTGTATTACGGTCTTAAGCTCAATCAGCGGCAGCGAATGAACCACGGCGGATGCCAGCTCACCCAGTCGCAGAAACTGCGCATGCTCTCCCGGAATGCCCAGTTCCAGCTCACCCTGCAGTTCTCCCTGAAACTGCTGGGCCTGGGATTTGAGCTGGGCACTGGTGTTCAAAAGCAGCTCTGCCGTTGGCAGCAGACGCGCGCCGGCTTTGGACAGCACCAGTTTGCCGGCTGTCCTGTCAAACAGCGCAACGCCCAGGTCCTGCTCAAGCGCCTTGATCTGCCCGGTCACTGCAGGCTGGGTTAACGACAGGGCTTCGGCGGCACGTGTAAGATTACCCAGACGGGCAACCGTCACAAACGCGCGGATCCGGTATATCTCCATTGCAATCAGGTTGAGAGCAGACGAATCTGCGAAGGCTCCAGTCCCAGGGAAACCGGTGCGCCAATCTGGAACTGACCCAGTCCCGCAAAATGCGACTGGTCGGCAGTGACCCGCTGCTCGCCCACCTTCACAGCGTAGCGAACAAACTCACCCAGGAACTCCCGCTCTTCCACTACACCCGGCAGCCAGATGTAATGCGCATCCGCATTGCCGCCAGCCGCGTCGATGCGTACCGAGTGCGGGCGGAAACTGGCGGCAAGCCGATCACCTTCAGGAATATCGTCATTGACGGGGATGGCCAGATCGCCTACCCCATCCACACTCAGCGTCACGCCCGAATAATTACGCGATCTGACAGCGCCTTCCAGCACATTCATGGTGCCCACAAAATTGGCCACGAAGCGGTTGGCTGGGAAATCAAAGAGCGTTGCCGGGCTTCCCGTCTGCTGAACAACCCCTTTGTCCAGCACCGCCATTCTGTCCGCGGTTGTCATGGCCTCTTCCTGATCATGAGTCACGAAAATCGTGGTGATGCCCAGGCGTCGCTGTAATGACAGGAGCTCACGGCGCATCTGCACGCGCAGCTTCTTGTCCAGATTCGACAGTGGTTCGTCTAACAGCAGCACTTGCGGCTCAATCACAATCGTACGCGCAAGCGCCACGCGCTGCTGCTGTCCGCCCGACAGTTCATTCGGCCGGCGCTGCGCAAAAGTGGATAACCCAACCAGCGCCAGGGCCGCTTCGACTCTTTCGCGTATCTCTGCCCGGGGCAGCCTGCGCTCGACCAGACCAAACGCGACGTTGTCCCACACAGTCATGTGCGGCCACAAGGCATAGCTTTGAAACACCATACCAATATTGCGTTTGTGAGGAGGAATGGCACTGATGTCCTTGCCGTCCACAAGCAACTGGCCCGCATTGTGCTGATTGAAACCGGCAATCAGACGCAAAAGCGTAGATTTGCCCGAACCTGACGGCCCCAGCAGGGCAAAGAACTCGCCCGGTTCAATCATGATATTGATATTTTTCAGAACCTCCGTGTTGCCATAAGACAGGCGGATATCACGGCATTCAACACTGACTTTCTTCATCTTCTTATTCCTGTTCAATCGCATGTGACGAGCGCGTGCGCAAAGAGGCCCGCTCGACGATCAGATGGGAAGCATACGTTCCAATGGCAACCACCACCACGGCAAGCACACCCAGGGCAGCGCCGGGTCCCCGCCCGGAGGCACTTTGCATAAACAGATAAATGCCGTAGCTCATTGGCGCATCGCTATCGCGACTCACCAGCATGATGGTAGCCGAAAGCTCCACGGCGGCGGTAATAAAGCTGGTTACAAACCCGGCCAGCATCCCCCCGGCCATCAGCGGCACCACGACGCGACGGATAATCCGATGCCGCCGGGCCCCAACAGATGCCGCCGCCTCTTCAAGCGAGACGTTGATCTGCTGCAGCGCGGCAACGCAGGCCCGCAAGGCATAAGGCAGGCGCCTGACAGAATAGGCCAGCATGATCACGATCCAGGTCGAAGTAAGTGCCATATCTGTACCCAGCAGCTCCACACCCCGGAAGGTGCGCAGATAGCCAATCGCCAGAACAATGCCCGGCACCGCCAGCGCGGCAGAGGCCAGCCAGTCAAGCCAGCGTCTTGCCGGAATCCGCGTGCGCAGAATCAGATAGGCAATCGCCGTACCCAGAATGACGTCCAGACCCGCTGCAAGACCGCAATAAAGCAGAGTATTAACCATCATGTCACTGGAGTTGCTGAACACCTCCGCGTAATGCGCCAGGGTATAGCCATCGGGCAGGGGCGCATAACTCCATACAGTGGCAAACGACAGCAGCAACACACCGATATGCGGAGACAGCACCAGCAATAACACAAGTGCAATCCAGGCATACGCCAGCACACTCTCCCACTTGCTAAGCCTGCGCTGCTGAATGGAACTGCCGCCTTTTTGCAGGGTCGAGTAATCCTTGTTGCGCAGCACGCTGGCAGACAGCCACAGCGCCAGTATGGAAAAGAGAATCATCAATACGCTGATGACATAGCCCAGCGGGTCATCAATCCCAACCTGCGTAATGCGCAGATAGGCCTGGGGTGCCAGCATATTGGTAATGCCCAGCACCAGCGGTGTACCCAGATCATCAAAGACCTTCACGAAGACCAGAGACGCGCCGGCGACATAGCCTGGCAGTGCCAGGGGGAAGATAATCCGTCTAAACAGTCGCCAGCCTCGCGAACCCAGGTTCAGGGCTGCCTCTTCCATGGCGCCGTCAATATTGCGCATTGCCACGGTCAGATTCAGCAAAATAAAGGGGAAATAGTGCAGTGATTCAACAAATATCACGCCATTGAGCCCATCCATGATGGGAATGGTCACATCGAACCAGTCCTGCAACAGCAGATTCACGGTGCCCGATGTACCGAACAGCAGCTGCAGCGCCACAGCGCCGACAAACGGCGGCATGATCAGCGGCAGCACGCCCAGGGTCTGAATAATCAGGGCGCCGCGAAAGCGAAATCGCACAGTCAGATATGCCAGAGGGACCGCAATCAGTGATGAGAACACCACCGACATCACCGATACATACAGGCTGTTGTAGAAGGATTCTTTCAGCAGTGGCTGTTCGAAGAACGAGCCAAAGTGGCCCAGGGTAAAGCTGCCATCGGCATTGGAAAAGGCTGTGTAAAAAACATTCCCCACCGGGATTGCCAGAAACAGCAACAAAAAGGCCAGAACCAATAGCGCCACTACCGTCAGGCCGGGTGGGAAACGCATAGAGTGTGTCGACATAAATCTTTCGTCCGCTAATGATCCGGCTCGCAGGCCGGATCACTCGTTATTGAAATGTTGCGTCAGGACGCGTTATGACGAAGCCGCCTGTTTTGCCAGATCGATGGCCTTGCGGTAGTTGGCTTCAGCCTGACTGTTCCACTGTCCCTGCAATTTGGACAGCGCCTGGCTGACACTCGTATCTTTCTTGTCACCCTGGAAAATCTTCTGGATTTCGTCAGACATGGCATCCTTGTCGTTAATCACAGGAGACCACGCCAGTTTCTTGGCCTCTTCAAGCAAAGACTTGCCTTTCTCGCTGGGCTTTTCTGCCAGTTTGGCCTCTGCATCCAGAATGGCTTTGGTGGCATTCTGCAGTTCCTTGTGGCGGAAGGTAATGGTCTGATCAAAAAGCGACTGCACAACGAAGTACCGTTTCTGGGACAGTTCGGTATCAAAATGCACCTTGCTCTTCTCGGCCAGCACCTTGGGATCGGGATAGCCCTCGGGAATATTGCTCATCTTGTCGTAAGGCAATACGGGCAGACGAGAAATCTCGGGCTTCAGCAGCAGAGCCTGGCCTTCTTCAGACAGGGTGAACTTGATGAACTTCTTGCCCTCTTCCGTATTTTTTGCGGCTTTGATCAGCGCAATATTGGCTGGAACAATCGCGGTTTCGTCCGGATAGACAAATTCCACGGGGAATTTGGAGAATTTGCTGGAGAGGCCGAAGAAGTCGATCACCGGACCGGCACCAAACTGCCCGTTATTGACGCCATCGGGAACGCCAAATGACCTGTCGGTCAGAGTTTTACTGTTGCCTGCCATACGAATAATCGTATTCCAGCCTTTCTCCCAGCCTTCTCCCTGAAGAATGGTTTCCACGGTCAGATGCTGTGTGCCGGAGCGTGAGGGGGATGTCATTCCCACATTACCGAACCATTCGGGCTTGAGCAGATCCTCCCATGTGGCGGGTGGAGTCAGCTTCTTGGCCTTCAGCAGACGCGTGTTATACATAATGCCGTAGCCGGCCAGCGCCTGACCGTAGAACATGCCGTCAGGATCATTGATGGGGAAGCTGCCGACTTTGTCAGGTACTTCGGGATTGGCAATATCAGAGGCCTTCTCCAGCATGCCAGCCGCACTCAGCACCTCGAAGGCATCGGGCGCACTTGCCCAGAATACCTCTGGGCGTCGCCCTTCTGCTGCTTCACGCACATAGGCTATGCCCGACACCGTATTTTTATTGAGAATCTCCAGCTTGATATCCGGATTGGCTTTTTCAAAGGCCGATTTGTAGGCCTGTGTGAGCTCTTTTGGAAAAGACGTGATGACGGTGACCGTACCGGCCCACGCTGTTGCGGATGCGGCCATCATGGCGGCCAGCAAAGTTGCCTGTCGCAGTTTCATGATTTATCTCCCTGGTATTTTGTATTGTCATGAAAGTGACACAATATAAGTTTTGTTACTCAGGGTCTAATCATAATTTCTGATGATGATTATAAACGGATGGGGAATGCCCTTATATGGTGGCTATTTTTTCGGGTTATTACGGCCGGTTTTTTCCCCGATCTTTTCTCGCAGTCCTTTTTTCTGAGCTTTTCTTCGAGTCATGTCCGTATGTCAATTTTTCGGATGATGACTTCTGCGGGTGATTTATCTGCGGGTGATGACGGCGGTTCCTCGCAGGCAACATTGACCGTCGTATCTGTAACAGAAATTGCGCTGGTCGGCCGGCCCTTGGGCAATATGCGGATCCGATTCCGCAAGTCGTGTAAATGGGTACAATGAACGCAACAGCCCGATCACAATAAAAGGAAGTCGCCCATGAGCACTCTGCCCAAATTCGCCGCCAATGGATGGCGGCGCCTTGAAAACGGTAACGTTCAGCATCTGTCCGGACTGGAGTTTGCCCCCGACCCGGTTGAGCGCCTAAAACTGGTGGACGATTCGCTCGCGGTCTTCATCAGGAACCTGCGTCACGAAGGCGCGACCCAACAGCAGGCAGAGCGTCTTCTTCACAAATTGACACAACAGGCCGCCGAACAGTTCGCAGGGCTTCACTGAAAAAGCGCTAAGATAGGCGCAAATACAAATTTAAATCAATATTGCGAGACAAATTCAAAATATACGGGGCGCAACGTCAAAGTTGTAGACACGAAATCAAAATTTTGAACCCAAAGGAGGGCTGGTAATGATTAAAGTCAGTGTGATGTATCCGAATAAACCAGGCGCGCGATTCGATCACGATTATTATCGCGACAAGCATTTGCCCCTGGTCAAAGACAGGATGGGAGATCGATGCCTGTACTACACCGTTGACAAGGGTGTGGCTGGTGGAACTCCGGATGCACCGCCAACATACATCGGCATGTGCCATATTTTCTGTGACTCCGCCGAAGACTTTCAGGCAGGGTTCGGACCACATGCCGATGAAATTCTGGGGGATATCCCAAACTACACTGACCTGAGCCCTATTCTGCAGCTGAGCGAAGTGGTCGTCGATACGCGGGATTGATAGTCACACTGTCTGTCGTCGTGCCTGAGCGAGCGCTGAGTGCCAGGATCTACATGTTTGGCAATTGAAGCCCAAAAGCCGGATGTACGCGACAGATTTATAAGAAATATAATCGTGAAAGAAAGATGATCGAATTGTAATCTTCTGGTCATGCACGCATGTTGTGCATGCTTTTATGATGAAGGTGATCTGTAGCGTCAGCCGATTTTTGGCATTTTCATCTGCCCTGTATTATGCAGGGCGAAGGCCTGGGGGCCAGATGGTGACCGCACGGATTTGTTTTCTCTCACACCATATCGCACCGCCCAACGATGTTTCATGGTGAGGGGAAGAAACAGTGTGTAAGACAGCGAGTGGCACGTTAAAGAAAACCCTGTCAGGCGGCACAATTCTTTTTTCCCGGGCACGGGTAACCTTCTATTGGGGCCGCCATTTCTGCTTTTCCTCGGCTGATTCTCTCCAGCTGAGCCTCCGTTGTTGATGCTCCTGTGCTGATTCTCTTCAACTGATCCACCGTTGTTGATGCTCCTATTCTGACCTTCCTGGGCTGATCCTCCTGTTCTCATCCTCCTGGACTGATGCCCTTTCCTGATCCTCTTTCCTGATCCTCTTTCCTGATCTTCTCTCCTGATCCTCTGAGTCAGACTCAATTGTCAGGCGCTGCTCGCCTCGCTCGCTCCCTTAGTCCCCCACCTTATAGTTCCCCACCTTTCATTTCTCTGGTTTGCTTTTCTCCTTCGATCTTGTATTCGCTTTCAGCGCTTTTCCCTTTGCCGCGTTTCTCCTCCTGCCGCTCTTCTTCTGCCTCGATTTTCCTACTTGCCCCTCTCGTGTACTGTTCGCGCCCTTGCCCACATATAGCGTGCATTAAATCTTTTTTCATTTATGAATTTCGTTCAGCTATTTTTCAGGTTAACATGACGACTGATTCTTCCTGAAACAATGAAAAGATCGACCGGCGCCGACCATGTCGACACAAGAGACCGCAAATCAAAACTCGTGCTGGAACCGTAATGCGGCGGGACGTCCAGGGAGAATTGGGATCTGTTGAACATAGAGGAGCATTCAATGAACCAGACTGTACTTGCATTACTCGCATTTCTCCCGCTGATCCTGGCGGGTGTGCTACTGATCGGATTCAGAATGACCGCCAAGGTGGTTATGCCGATCGTCTTTGTCGTCACAACAGTCATTGCCTTGACGGCATGGCAAATGAGCGTCAACCGCGTAATCGCATCAGCATTG
Organism: Advenella kashmirensis; assembly: GCA_040393685.1. Taxonomy (GTDB): domain Bacteria; phylum Pseudomonadota; class Gammaproteobacteria; order Burkholderiales; family Burkholderiaceae_B; genus Advenella; species Advenella kashmirensis_C. Next base: position 17,333 of record JBEBTQ010000020.1, read on the forward strand.
CAGGGCTTGATTCTTACCGCGTCCATACTCTGGATTATTTTTGGTGCCATTCTGCTACTGAATACCCTGAAGCATTCGGGTGGTATGACCGCAATTCGTAACGGCTTTTCCGGCATCAGTCCGGATCGACGCGTACAGGCGCTCATTGTTGCCTGGCTATTCGGGTGCTTTATTGAAGGCGCTTCCGGATTTGGCACGCCCGCCGCCGTTGCTGCGCCGCTCATGGTGGTTCTCGGCTTCCCGGCACTGGCAGCAGTGGTCGTGGGCATGATGATTCAATCGACTCCTGTTTCCTTCGGCGCGGTCGGCACGCCGATTGTGGTGGGCGTAACCGGTGGCGTAGATAAGGCAGGCATCACCGAACAGCTGGTTGCCCAGGGTTCCTCGTGGGAGGAATACTTTCGGCTGATCACTTCCGAAGTCGCACTGACTCATGGCCTGGTAGGAATACTTATGCCACTCATCATGGTCATGATCATGGTCCGTGCCTTCGGCGCAAACCGCTCCTGGAAGGAGGGACTGGCCATCGCCCCTTTTGCCATATTCGTGGGACTATGTTTCGTCATCCCTTACGTGTTGGCAGGCGTCTTTCTGGGCCCGGAGTTTCCGTCAATCATTGGTGCGCTGGTTGGTCTGGCCATTGTTATTCCAGCAGCAAAACGGGGGTTTCTGGCGCCGCGAGAAACATGGGACTTCCCTGAGTCGAGCCGCTGGCCTAAAGAC